>JBCCXG010000771.1:0-3208 GCA_039191945.1 Bacteroidota bacterium | reverse complement strand
GCGTCGTGGGTGTATCGTTCATTGGTGACCGCAATACCATATTTCGCCCCCAGGTAGTTTTCCACCAGAATCCGCTGGGCATCGTTGAGTACTCTATTGTAAATCATCACTTCGGCAAGGTCTCCATCAAAATCCTGCGCCGCATCAAAACCCCCTCCCAGGTTATCCTGCTCTGCACCCAAGACCAAAGTCCCTCCTGGCGTCATGGTGACTCCTGTGGCATGGGTACCCGACCCATCGAGTGACCCATTTTTGTATATCTCATACTCACCGTCTGAGCTCTGCCAGGTGTGAACGTCAATATGCCACAGTCCATCGTTAAATGCCACATCAGGGTCAGGATCCTCAATGCTACCACCTATGGCAAAGCGACCACTTTGCTGTCGGTCCTGGAAATACTCGTTGGACTCCGCCGCGGTCGCATAGGAATAAGTGGTGCCATTCGTTTCGCTCGTATTGAGTAAGGTGATGGTGGTAATGGCGTCAGTCGGAAAGTCACCCATTCCCGTTCTGGTAAATCTTTCATTGTTATTGTCGAATCGTACCACCGGCCTACCGTTGACTACATTCGTCTCGTAGTTTGGATTATTACCTCTGGTGACGTCATTGCCATTACCACTTTCATCTGGCCAGGTATCCAGGACCGCCCCGTCCGCGACACCCGTGATATCTGCAGCGTCCAACCAAAGGACCAAGATGTCGTCATCTCCCACGCCACCGGGCCCAACGACTCCGTCGGTGTCATTGTCCAAAATCGTGTATGTGTGGGCAGTCGGGGCTGTCACGGTAGCACCAGTAGCAACTGAGAGTGTCACAACAAATGTCTCTCCGGGCTCAACCGCTGAGTCGTCCGTGATGGGTGGTTGTATGTTGCCAGTCGTACTGCCGGCAGGGATTACCAAAGTGCCGGCGACGAGATTGTGATCGACACCCGTGCCAGTGGCTGTACCATCGGCGACCGTGTAGTCAACACTCACATCCTGACCGGCAACTGCTGAAAGCGCCACCTCAATCGATCCGGGAGACGATGCCTCAGAGCCACTACTAGCGGTTGAGGAGAAAGAGACCGTCGGCTCCGGATCATTGTCTGTCACGGTGTAGGTAAAAGTGTTGACTGTGGGTGATAGGTTGGCATTTACAGGATTACTGATCGTGACGACAATGGTCTCGCTTCCTTCAGAAATGGCGTCATCTACGATCACCAAAGATCGCGTGATGTTTTCAAAGCTCGCAGCAATAGTTGCCGTACCGTTAGCCAAAGTGTAATCCTCTCCACCTCCCGTGGCGGTACCTGTGACGGTGTAGTCCACCGACGTCGCGTTGTCACTGTCGATTTGACTGGCATTCTCTAATTGGAAGGTGATCACAATAGGAGTCACACTTTCGTCTCCAGTACTGCTTGCACCCACCACCTCGACCCGCCGAGACGCATCGTCGTCATTAATGGTCAACGTATGCGTAATGTCAGACCCCAGCGCCAGACCTGAAGAGGGGTTGGAAAGCGTAATGGATACCGTTTCGCTAGACTCAATATCGGAGTCATTCAATAGCGTCACAAACACATCTTGCGTCAGGTTTCCGGGGTTGAAAGTCAGCGTACCGCTGGCCAACGTGTAGTCATCACCGTCGGTCGCACTACCTCCCGTCACAGCGTAGTCTACCGTCGAAGTCGTCGAGGCCTCAAAATTGAGTGAGACCTCAAATGAAGCCGGACCATCTGGTTCGAAAATACTCGATGCACTAGAGGTAAATTGAACCAATCTTCTAAGGGTGGCGATCGTGACGTAGCTTCCATCGGGAATATCGATGTTGTCCACGCTAAACTCAGGTCCACTAAGGGCAGACATAACGTATTGAGTGGCACCGCTGCTGAAGTCCCCGTCGGCATCGACCAGTAGCAGAAAATCGTTGTAGTTGTTGGGCCTGGCAGCAAACAGCGTCGTATCTACGGTGATCGTCACCGTGCCCACATCATTGGTACGGTCAAAGATCCACTCTCGCTGGATACGTTGAACGTTGGTGCCGGAGTTGGGGGCCTCGACAGTGGTCCACGACGCCATGGATGCATCGTCATGGCCGAAAATCAGGTACTCGTCAGCAGCATCAAGCCCGGAAGGATTGCTCACAGTGAGCGTAGCGGCGGACTGGGCAGCAGGATGCTCGTTGTCCACACTTGCACGTCCAATCCCAGCCACATCGTAGCCATGGGTTGCCTTGAACGTGTAGCGGTCATTGGAAATTGAAAACTCACCATTATACTTAGCAGCGAGGTAATTCTCAACGATGATTCGCTGGGCATCATTCAACGCCAGATTGTAAACGACGACCTCCGCCAAGTCTCCATCAAAGTCCTGAGCCGCGTCATATCCGCCTTCCTGGCTGTCCTGTTCTGCGCCGATGACCAAGGAGCCTCCTGCGGCCATGGTCGACCCGATTGCGTGAGTGCCACTCGCACCCAGCGCACCGTCCTTGTAAATCTCATACGCCCCATCCATACTTTGCCAGCTGTGTACGTCGATGTGCCACTGGCCATCATTGAAGGCGACACCAGGAGTCGGATCTTCTATGTTGCCGGCCACGGCAAACCGCCCAGATTGTTGGCGGTCCTGAAAGTACTCATTTTGCTGCGCAGCCGTCGCATAAGAGTAGGTTGTACCATTGTCTTCGGCCGTCTTGAGTAATGTGATCGTGGTAAGCGCAGTAGAGGGAAAGAAGTTAGTATTGCTAAGGACCACCCGGTCATTGTTGTTGCTGAAGCGAACGACCGGAAGCTCATTAATTTCGTTGTCAATCCAGTTGGGTCGATTACCTCCACCTACGGTCATGTTGCGGCCCCCACCAGAAGCATCAGGCCATCCTGCGCTGATGTCCGCACCGTCCGTTATCCCGGTGATGTTGTCTCCTTTGAGCCAGACGGTGATGGTGTTCTCATCCCCGACGCCACCAGGCCCGGTAATCCCGTCGTTATCATTGTCTGCAATCGTGAACGTCGTGACCGTGATTTGACCTGTAAGATCAGCTCCGATCGCATTGCTCAATGTGATGGTGAAGTCCTCCCCGGATTCCGTCTCACTATCATCTACAATCACGGGCTGAATAAACCCTGAATTGGCCCCTGCAGGGATCGTGAGCGTCCCATCGGCTATGTTGTAATCCACATTGCCGTTGACCGCCGTTCCATCGACTACTGCATAGTCGACCGTGACAT
>JBCCXG010000770.1:0-3211 GCA_039191945.1 Bacteroidota bacterium | reverse complement strand
CGTGACCCTTTCTATGCGTCTGAGCCGTGACGAAGCGCTTCCCGATCTGGCGTTGAATACAGCCGCGATGACCGCCGCGCTGGAGGCTTCTCCTCCGGACTGGCCAGTGAGCTCCAGACCCTGGCTAAATCTCGAAAAGTGAAGGATCTGCCCTTGAAGGTTTCGAAGTATCCATCCATCGCCGATGCTCAGGGAGCACACATCGTGATCCTAAGCGAAAAGGAGAAATCGCAGCTACAATCTGCCATCGACGGCGCCAACTGTGAGAACGCATTGATCATCACAGAAGGCAGCGGCCTGGTGAAGGCAGGTTCGTGCATCAGTCTGGTCGTCAGAGACAACAAGCTGACCTTCGAGATCAGCAAATCCAACATAGAATCTCGATCACTCAACGTGAGCAGCCAGCTGCTGGCCCTCGGAATAGAAGTCGATTAACATGCAAGTGAAGAAGATTATGAACCCGAGACTTATCATCGCTAGCGGATTGCTATGGGCATGCACCAGCTTCGCCCACCAGGTAAGTGCCCAACAAAAGGAGCTCGACAAACTCACCCGCAAGGACATCCTGGAAATGGACTATGATCAGCTCTTGGAAATGCCCTTCGAGGACGTGCTTAAGCTCGCCGAGAAAATGGGCATCTCGATGGACGAGTTGTACGAACTGTTGCTGAATCAAGAAGTGACGGCCGCCTCCAAAAAAGCAGAGAGCTCCTTCGAGGCTCCCCTGTCCACCACAGTGCTGACCGGCGATCAAATCGTAGCTTCCGGAGCGCGAAACATCGAGGAAGCCCTACGGCTGGCTCCAGGCCTGATCGTTCGTGAAAAGACGACGGGCAACTTTGATATTCACATCCGCGGCAACGACAACCTGCCCTCCGACAACCTCTTTCTCTATTCTGAGAACTCCATGACACTGGTCATGGTGGATGGTCGTCAGGTCTACAACTACCTCAACGGTGGTACATTTTGGGAGGCCTTGCCCGTCGACGTCGCCGACATCGATCGAATAGAGATCGTGCGTGGCGCGGCGAGTGCGTTGTACGGTGCCAATGCGGCTTCTGGCGTGATCAATATCATTACCAAAAAACCGGAAGGCACCGAGCTGGGCATCAACGGCACGCTGCAAGCCGGCACCCTCAATACACAAATCGCCAACCTCAGCGTCGGTCAAAAGGTGAGCGACAAGTTTCATTACCGCGTATCTGGTAATTTTCAAAACATGGATCGCACCAGTGACTTGCTCCCGGCCCTCGAGCCGCTTGACCAACTGTTTCGCGACTCTCCGGTAGATGGTTTATACGAGCAATATGCCAACATTCTCAATCCGGAAAACGAGTATGAGGTATCTGATTTGTTTGGCTTGCCCGATCCTAACTACCCCTGGCTGGACTACACCGACCCCAATGACCTGGACGGATCCATCAAATATCCCAATCCCGGCAGGTCGCGACATCGCTACGCCGCGAACGGCAACTTCTTTTACGATCATTCCGACAAAATCAATGCGCGGCTCTCAGTCGGCACACAGTACTCGGACGTACTGTCCAGTACCTATGGGGATCAAGTGACGCCACTGAGCACTCGGACCATGCGCACCTCCTACATTGATGTGCAAGCGGACGTGCATGATTTCACGATCCAGGCCAACTACAATACCGGTTGGCAGGATGTCATCGCCGGAGATGATGGATTCAAGGTCGATATGGATGTGATCAATGCGCATATCGAATACGATCTTAACCTGGCAGGGCTCAATTTGCGCCCGGGACTCTACTACCAGGGCACGACGCAAAATGACCTACCTCACCTGCTGGAGGAGGGCCGTGGATTTCTCAATGCCCAAAAGCGTCTCAACGCAGTGTCGGGAAGCCTGAGAGCGGATTACAAATGGAACAACCTGCGGCTGATCGGTGCCGTCAGAGCAGAAAAATACAATGTGAACGATCAGGTCTACCTGCCGCTGCAGTTCACCGCTAGCTACAACCTCAATGGGACCAGTTTCTTTCGGGCCAACTATGCCAGTGCCAATCGCTCCCCTTTCACCGTAGACACCCATGCCGATCATGAGTGGGACCGAAGCGCGCGAAGCTTCCCCAACACCATCACCTTCGTGGGCGCGGAAGATTTGGATTTGGCGACCGTCGATGTCTTTGAGCTCGGTTACCGGGTAAAGCCCGCCAAAAACATTCAGGTAGACATCGAAGCGTTTTATTCCATTGCCAAGGACTTTGGCTATTTGTCTCCCGATTCCGTCGTCGGCCAGTTTAGCATGGCGGATTCCACCTTATTCAATTTCACTGACCCGAGCACCGGCAATATGGTACAAGTCCTACAGCCGGTACCTGCACCGGGCATCCCCGCCTTTGTGCAGATGGCCTATCAAAACATTGACCTGGAGTCCCGACAAATGGGTGTGACGGCGAGTGTCTCGTGGGTGGTCAATGAAAACCTGGTACTCACCGCATATGGCACCTATCAGGAAACTACACTTCGCAATTACTATCCCCTGACCACCAACGAAATCATTGGCGCCATGACCAATGGTGCCGCTGCCAGGCTGCAAACACAAGGGGACAATATCGGCGGTTTTGCACCGATCACTTTCTTCGAAGGTGCTGGGTACGAGCCCTATCCTGCCATCCTCGCCTACTCTTCGGAGCGGCCCGAGGCCACCATCGACGAAGCTGATCATGAGTGGACACCCTCCTTGTATGGCGGCGCGAGTCTGGACTGGAAAGGGTTAAGAGATAAGTTGGGGGTCTTCGTCAGCACCTATTTCTTTACGGAACAGCAGATGCGCACACAGTTCGGGACGGACATCATTCCCGCCAAGAGCATCGTCAGCGCGCGAGTGAGCTACAAGGTCTTTCGGGACAACGCGATCTTCATCAACGCTCGCAACCTTTTCAATGATTCATCACGAGAATTTGGTTGGCTGGACGAGGTGCAGGGGACTTACCTCCTCGGGCTCCAGTTGAGCTTTTGATGGGATCCATTTTCTCGAGGGCGACTCCCGATGGGGCGCTAGCCAAGACATGATGAGGTGCTAAGTGCCCGTCTGGGAGCGTGGCGCGACAACCTTTTCTCATTTCAGCATCTCCCGGCTAGGCGCCCCATCGGGACCGGGCACTCCGCTCTACCGACGGACCCGCAACCTCCCCGAGCACCGGCGCGCCGGCGCAGCCGCTCCTGGTGCCACTCCGATCCCTGT
>JBCCXG010000769.1:0-3212 GCA_039191945.1 Bacteroidota bacterium | reverse complement strand
TTGCGACGAAATATGAAGATAAGTATTTGCAGGGTACGTACGAAAACGGCGAGCAAGTGGGAGGTAGAATCGAATACGTCCGGTTCTTTTCTCTCATTGCCGTGTTCATCATGGGCATCGCCTGTATCAACTTCATGAACCTGGCAACGGCTCGGGCGTCCAGGCGATTCAAGGAAATCGGGATCAAAAAAGTGGCTGGCGCCAAGCGTGGCACATTGGCCGGTCAGTACCTCCTTGAGGCCGTTTTAGTGGCGCTGGTGTCGTTGGCACTTGCATTGATCATGGTTTTGCTGGTATTACCGATCTTCAATCAGATTACGGGAAAGCAGCTTCATCTTCAGCTGAGTTGGGAGTTCTTGATCTTGCTGATCGGGCTGGCCGTTGGGACCGGTATCTTGAGCGGTAGCTATCCGGCGCTCTACCTGTCGGGATTTAAACCTATTGCGATTTTGAAGGGGCGACTGAATGCTTCAACTGGTGAGCTTTGGACAAGGAGGGGACTGGTGGTGATCCAATATGCCATTGCCGCGGTTTTGATCGTCCTCGTCACGGTGATCTATCAGCAGATGGACTATATACAAAACAAAAACCTCGGCTACAACAAAGATCAGGTACTTCATTTTTACATCGAGGGCAAGCTCGGCGATGTGCCGCAACTCGAGTCATTTTTGACCGAGGTCAAACGATTGTCAGGGGTTCAGCGTGCGTCTGCTGCTCGGGTGGCCATGACCGGTGATACCTGGGGAGTAGGCGGGATCAGATGGCCGGGCAGTACGCCGGAGGACTACACGTATTTCCAACACGTAATTGCCTATGACGACCTTTTTGAGGCGTTGGATATCGAGATGGCCACAGGACGGGCCTATTCCAGCGCATTCACGAATGAGGATAAAAAAGTGATTTTCAACGAGGCCGCGATTGCCTTCATGGGTCTGGAGGATCCTATTGGGAAGCAGATCACCTTTTGGGGCCAGGAGAAGGAGATCATTGGGGTGGTAAAGAATTTTCACTTTGCGTCATTTCATGAGAAGATCGCACCGATGATCATCAATTACTGGCCAGACCGACTTTCTAGCATTATCGTCAAGATTGAATCCGGGCAGGAGAGTGGCGTGCTCTCCGAAATCGAAGCACTTTATGAATCGCACAACCCGGGGTTTCTCTTTGACGCCAAGTTCCTGGATTCCAATTTTCAGGAGCTTTATGCCTCGGAAAAGCGGGTTTCTACGCTTTCCACGAATTTCGCGGGGATCGCGATCTTGATCGCGTGTCTTGGTCTCTTTGGCCTGGCGGCGTTTACCGCTGAGCGACGCGTGAAGGAAATCGGCATCCGCAAAGTCATGGGAGCAAGCCTTTTCAATATCGTCTACATGCTCTCCACAGGCTTTGCCAAACTGGTCATGATCGCCGTTGTTTTGGCCTTGCCCATTAGCTACTTTCTCGCCAGTCAGTGGCTGGAAGGTTTCTCCTACCGCATTGATTTGGTGTGGTGGTACTTTGTTGGATCCGGTCTGTTGGTATTGCTCATCGCCGTCCTCACGGTTGGCGGTCAGACGGTCCGTGCCGCGCTGCAAAACCCCGTGAAGAACCTAAGAAGTGAATAGTCATGATAATTAGGGACTGTCGAGTCCCAGGCCATGGGCTCTTCTAGGGCTTCAGACAACTGCATCCTCTGATGAAGAGGAGATAGGAGTTTTTTGCAACTCCTCCTCCTGGATCGTCACATCAAATTGGTTGACCATGGTGCGGAGCTCTTCGACGATCTGTGATACCCCTCTACTGAAGTCGATAAAACTGAGCATGCCTGTAGATAGCTCATCAGAAGAAGTGGTGATCTGTTCTGTGCGCAAAGCGATGTCTTGTGAAATGGTCATGACCTTGGCGATAGAGCCAACCACCTCATGAACGTCCGTCGAAAGTTTGGTGTTGCCCTCCGCAATCTCTTCTGAGGCTTGGTTGGTACTCTGGTAGTAGTTAGTCATCTCTTCAAATGCATCGAGAGATTCCTTACTAATCGTTTCCGTCCGCTTTACCCCCACATTGAGCTGCTCTATTCTTCCTACAGTGTCTTTGGTATGCTCTTGTACGGCAAGCACCAACTCTTCGATCTCGGTTGCCGAACTCTTTGAATCCTCAGCAAGCTGACGGATTTCTTTGGCAATGATGGCAAATCCACGTCCTGACTCGCCTGCCTGCGCCGCTTCGATAGCAGCATTCAACGCCAGTAAGTTGGTTTGCGCGGCAACGTCCTTGATGATTTGGACCACTTTCGAGATCTGTTGGGACTGCTCCGAGAGCACGTTGATCGACTTTTGGGTGTCTGTCGCATTGATGGAGATCTTGTCCATTTCCATCTTGAGCTCCCGGACCTGTTGAATGCCATCCAAGCCTCTTGCGGTTCCTTTCTTGCCTACCTCATTGATGGACCTAGCGCGATCTTGCAATGCATTTGAAAAGTTCAAAATGTCCTGCATCAGCTCCGAGGAGGAATCGACTCTTTTGACTTGTTCTTTGGCGCCATCGTTCATCTCTGTGATAGCGCTACCAATACCGTCTACTTTATGGTTCATTTCGCCCACATAATCAGGAATCCGTCGCGCAGAATCTTCGGCCAAATCCACTCGTTGGATGATATTCCGCATGAGCCCCTCCAGGTTGTCGAGCGCCGTATTGAGGGCGATGGCCACTTTGCCTACATCGCCTTTCGCGTGGCTTTCGAGCCGATGCATGAGCGCACCTTGGGCCAAGTGGTCTACAATCTGCTTGATGTCGTGGAAGGGGGAGGTGACGGAGTCGAAGAGTTCATTGATCGACCTGGCCAGAGAAAGCCACTCTCCCGTCTTGCCCTCTAGGTCAATCCTAGCAGAAAAGTTGCCTGATTCCAAAGCCTCACTGAGGACGAAGTTTGTCTCAGTGATGGCGAGTTTCAGACTCTCGCTTTGCCGTTGGAGTGCTTGGTTTTGCGTGGTCACCTGCGATGTGCTTTCCTCGATCCTTTCTTTCAGGTGCTCTTCGTTGCGAAGGATGGCGCTCCTTCTTGCTCGATACACGAGCCACGCGAGTAAAGATAGCAGAAGAGCGATGCCCACCCGAAACCACCAGGTCGCCCAAAATGGCGGTAGAATTTCGATAGCCAGGTCGGCTGATTGGTCCGATAGCAGCCCATCGCTATTGGCTGCACGTACGCGAAAGGTGTAGCTACCCGGGCTCAA
>JBCCXG010000768.1:0-3214 GCA_039191945.1 Bacteroidota bacterium | reverse complement strand
GGTGGTGGAGGGCGATTACTTTGTCGACTTTGGTCGTCACGTTGGCGAGGGTGACTTTGTCTTTGGGGGAGTGAATCCGTCATCGCGCTTTTCGAACTTCAACAACAACACTTTTTACAATGTGGAGGTGAACCTATCGGCTTCGGACAACCTGCTCTTGATGTCGAATGGTGCTTTGGTGGCGACCAATCGGCTCACGTTGACGCAAGGCGGGGTAAGTACGATCTCGACGACGTTGGTGGAGGACACCGTTTATGTGGCCTCGGGTTTTGGTGGGATCAGCGGTAGCCTGTCGTTCCGGGAGTCGGGCAATGGGTACTTTATTACTGAGGGAGAGCTATTGGAGGGAACAAGTATTTTGATCGAAAAGAACTCCAGCCTTGACACGGTTTTTTTCCAGCCCGCGGCAGGTTTTGAGCCGCTCGTAGTCGGCGGAGCTTCTGACCGTTTGGACGTCGTGTCCGGCGTGCTGGATCTGGATGATTTTCGAGTGACATTTTCTTATGATCAAATACAGATTTACTCCAATAGTACGCTGATGGCGTCATCGGATACCCTGGGAATACTGGGGGATTTGACGAACAGCGGCCAACTAAAACCCAATGGAGGGACAATAGCACTAGAAGGCGGAGACAGCACGAGGATTCAGAACACGGGGGTGCTTCGATTT
Source organism: Bacteroidota bacterium (assembly GCA_039191945.1). GTDB lineage: Bacteria > Bacteroidota > Bacteroidia > Cytophagales > Cyclobacteriaceae > JAWPMT01. The sequence continues at coordinate 2,544 of JBCCXG010000768.1, read as the reverse complement.
CAAAATCTGACCATTGATAAGCCAACCTCTGGGGTGCGGTTTGTGAATGGCATCAGCTTACCCGTCGCGGGTGGGTACCGGGTGGTGGATGGGGGCATCAAAGACGGTACGCTACAGGTCTTAGGTGACCTCGTTTTTGAGAGCGGATTCGATGGTAGCAATACGAGTTTGGTGTTGATTGGCGTGCCTTCGCAAGATTTCAGTGTCTTCACCGCAGATCGGTCGTATGGGGGAGATATCCAATTGTCAAAGGATGGTAATGGGACAGTGAGCTTGACCACACCTTTGGCACTTGATGTGGCCAACACGAGTTTGATTTTGCAAAGAGGTGTATTGCACACCACGGCGAGCAGCCTGCTGACCATTGGTGACGATGTCATGGTCAGTGCCGCAGCGGCGAGTTACGTGGAGGGCCCAGTGCGGAAGCTGGGGGACGAGGGATTTGTTTTCCCCGTTGGAGCTGGGGGTAGCTATGCCCCGATTTCTATTTCTTCGACCACGGATCGGCGCAATGAGTTCACCGCCCAGTACTTTGCGCAGAATCCGCAAAGTGCGGGTTACGATGTGGGTAAAGTCACGGGGGCCATTCAAAATGTGGGCCAGTGTGAGTATTGGGAGCTTGAGGGAACTGAACCAGTCATCGTTACGCTGTCTTGGGAAAGCAGGAGCTGCGGAGTGTCCAACCCCTCAGAGATGCTTGTCGCTCACTGGGATGAGACAAATGGTGAGTGGGTCGACGAAGGACAGAGCCGCATAACCGGTGATGCGTCGTCGGGTACGGTTTCGTCGGATGGCACCGTGCGGTTCTTCAGCCCATTTACCCTCGCCTCGAGTTCGGCGGACAATCCCTTACCCGTGGATCTAGAGTTCTTTCGGGGCAAGTCGCTGCTTGATAAGGCGGAACTTGTATGGAGAACAGCCCAAGAACGGAACAATGACTTCTTTACGCTTGAAAAGTCTAGGGATGGTGAGCGTTTTGAGCATTTTAGGGTAGTGGCGGGAGCAGGTACCAGCTTGCGATCGGTGGAGTATGGTGTGGTCGATCATACTCCGTACTTTCCGATGACTTACTATCGACTTTCTCAGACCGATTGGGATGGAGCGACTGAATCATTTGATGTGATCGCCGTCCGCTTCGGCCTGCAAGAGGCAAAGCAACCGAAAGTATTTCCGACCCCGGCCACGGAAGCCTACTTCTCCGTTGAGCTGCCTTTTGATGCGGTGGGCAAGGGGGGGGAGTTGTGGTTGAGTGACATGACAGGCCGGCAGATGTTTACCCTATCCTGGGAGGCTGGGACCCAGTCCATCGTCGAAGTACCTATTGGGAACCTAAGGTCCGGTACCTATGTATTGCAAATCGATTGGGGAGGTGATCAATTCGTGACGCGGTTGCCTATTGTCAAGTAAGCCGCTTGCCCGAAGTTCCATTAGAGACCTGATCGTCAGATCGCAAAAGAGACGCTGTAAGACGTCCGAATACAAGTAAATACCCGCTCAGCAAGAGGACTTCTGCAGAAGCTTCAAATTCAATGAATTTTTCATAGTTTCGTTGCTCTGGACAATCTATGGAAATGACAGTCGAAGAAATGAAACACGCCGCCGCAGGCGCGGCATTGGCTTATGTTCAACACGGGATGAAGCTGGGGATAGGTACAGGGAGTACAGCCAATCATTTCATTGACTTGTTGGGAGAGTGTGGGATCGAGATCGAGGGTGCTGTGGCCAGCTCTCTGGAATCTGAAAAAAGATTGAAACAACATGGTATTCCACTCATTGACTTGAATGATGTCAATGAGCTACCCCTGTACATCGATGGCGCGGACGAGAGCAATGACAACCTGCAACTGATCAAAGGAGGGGGAGGTGCCCTAACTCGGGAGAAAATCATCGCGGCGGCAAGTCAGAAATTCATTTGCATAGCTGACGTGTCAAAGAAGGTGGAGACGCTAGGGTCGTTTCCCTTGCCGGTTGAGGTTGTTCCCATGGCCGCAGGCTACGTCTCGCGCCGTTTGCAAAAACTCGGTGGTCGGCCAACCATGCGAGAAGGTTTCTTGACCGACAATGGGAATCGCATATTGGATGTTCGAGGATTGAAGATTGAAGATCCCATCAGACTCGAAAAGCGAATCAATAACATTGCAGGTGTTGTTACCGTGGGCCTTTTCGCCTCACGACCCGCGGATCTACTGATCCTATCTGGACCAGATGGTGTCCGTACGATTGGGTGGCAGTAAATCAAACATCTTTATTCATAATTTTTAATGTTTAGTAGTAGATGCGGCCTTAAGTTGGGCCCAATGACTACTATAAACATTAGAATGATAGATTAAGAAGGTTTGTTGCGTGTTAGGGTGAGCTTTTGAGGCTCAGTGATCCGATAAACATTAAATAGCATATTATTTAATGTATGATAAGATGCTACCCTTGGAGTTGATGCCCACAGAGGCAGTAGGCGTTATATAACGTTTTTAGTTATGTTTGTGGGCCACCAGGACATGTGCGGATACAGGGAACTGCGTACGTCCATCGGCATCGACAATTGTG
>JBCCXG010000767.1:0-3253 GCA_039191945.1 Bacteroidota bacterium | reverse complement strand
GCCAATGGTTGCATAGACCAGGATTCCGTAGAAGTGGTTTTCCAGGAAAAGCACGCCGTAGACCTGGGGCCAGATGTCCTGGTCTGTCCTAACGTACCTGTCTCGCTGGATGCCACCACAGAGGACGCAACGAGCTACCAATGGCAGGATGGGATGACTATGGCCGTCCGATCGGAAGTCACCCCTCAATTGTACTGGGTTGATGTCAAAAAAGGACTGTGCACCGTACGCGATACGCTGGTGCTTGACAACCACCCCGCACCAGAGGTTCCAAACATCTTAGGCACGGCAGTGGTATGTCCAGGAGTGGAAGAAGTCCTCTACGAAAGTGACCAGAAGAACTTCACAGCCTATCAATGGTTTGTGGTAGGCGGCACACTGATGGCGACGGAGCAAGATCAGATGAGGGTGTCTTGGGGTCAAGCAAGCAATAATGCCCTGGTGGGACTGGCCGTAATTGACTCCCTTTCGTGCACCTCAGACACTACCCTATTGCCAGTGAGGATCAATACGAGACTTGAGCCCCCAATGCCTCTGGGTGATTCAATGGTATGCGTCAATCAGAAAGACGGTGTCATCTATTACGTACCAGAAACAAATGGCTCAGTATACCGGTGGCTCGTTGATGGCGATGAAACATCAGGAAGAGACGAGCTTTCGCAGACCCAGCTCAACTGGCAGGGTCCTGGGACTTACCAGCTACAGGTCGTGGAGACGAGCATCACACCAGATACCGCTTGCTCCGGTATTTCCCCTCCTCTGGATGTGACAGTTTTTGTCGATTCGGCAAAGATCAACCTGATCAGGGTGACGACAGCACCAACAAACGATGCCGAAATACAGGTAATCTGGAATGTCGATCACCCCTCGAGGTTTGAGGGTGAGCTACAACTGACTCGTCGCGCTGCTTCATCAGAAGACTTAGTAGTAGAACTAGCACCCGTTCTCGAATCCTTCCAGGACATCGGACTATCAACTGGCAATACAACATATACATACGAAATTTCCGCACGTAACAAATGCGCGGAATCACTCGCGACACGAATGCATGAATCCATTCTCTTGAGCGGCCAAGGCAATGAAGAAAAGGGACTCGTAACATTGCAATGGAGCAACTACATAGGATGGGAAGCTTCTGCCAGGTATGAGTTGTGGAGGCGGTTGGATAGGGAGGAGGATTTCTCCTGGCTTAGCAATCTGGATGGAGCCACGCTTCGATTTGCAGATACCCTGGCTACCGACGGCTTTGAGCATCAATACCGAGTTCGGGCTTCAGGCAATGGTGAAGATGAGTTTTCGTGGAGCAACATTATTGACCTCTCATTTGCTCACGAACTGATCATACCTAATGTATTTACACCCAATGGGGACAAGATCAACGATCGATTCGAAATTGAGAACATCGGGCTTTATGAAAGCAACGTGCTAGAAGTTTTCAATAGACAAGGGACCATCGTTTACAGATCCGCAGGTTATCGAAATCAATGGGATGGAAAAGATGTTCCATCTGGACTCTATTTTTATCGACTGACGATCGCGAACCTGGATTTGGTTTATAATGGTCCGTTGACACTCCTTCGATGATTTCGACTAGAAAAGCTCATCTATCGACTCGTCCACATACTTCAAGTAATCCTCTCCAATGCGCTCGAGAATCACATCCATACCCTCATATTGCTCATCAAATGTCTTACCGCCTTGGATGGTCACGAGGGGGTAGTAGTAATCAGGGAAGAAGGAGTAAGTATTGTACAATACCCCCTGCTCATTGATTCGCTCCAGTTCGTTGACGCCATGTAGCACCAGGTTGATGCTAGACAGATTGATTGTACTTGTCCGGTACTCTGTGGCGATTTCCATGGTAAGCACAGCGTCCAACTTCATTTTATCCGCAAAAGTGGCCAGTTCATTCGCAACTTTGGGAGAAAGCCCATCCATGGCCATGGAGTAAATAAACTCAAAGTCGTTTGCCGCTGGCTTCAGCCCATTTTTTTTCACGGTGGCATTGAAGGGTACTTGCAATTTCTGGATTTCATTGGCCAGCTCCGTGTAGCGTCGACGATCACCCTGACTCTTGAGATAATCTTCTGGCATGAGGAGTTCTACATTGGAATCTGCAAACGCTTTTTTCAAACCCCCTACGGCAGGGTCTGCAATTTGATGGTAGAAATAGTCAAGTTCTCCTTGCTTGGAATAGATGTATAAGATGTGCGACTTTCGAAAGTTGAATCTTTCCTCAAAGAGATAGGTACTGATCAAGCCCACCTTCTTAGGCCTGAGGTCATCGGCGCTCACGGCACCGTCAGCGATGGCTTTGCCAAATGACCTTTCAAGTTCTGACTGTACGATGATGTGATCCAAGAAAATGTCGTCCTCATCTTTAGCAAAGTCCGCTAGCGTTTTGACACCCTCTGGAGAAGGAGCAAAACTGGAGAGGGATCCAAGTAGAAAAAAGGAAATGATCAGGAATCTGGCTTTCATAGCGAAGTAACTGTATGATTGGTCCTCTAAAGGTCCGAAATAATCATTAGAGGAAGAAGCCAAAAGTGCCTCCCAAAGAGCCAGAGAATAGAAAACAGGAGTGAACAGGAAATGATCGGAATGAGTATTCTAACTTCCTCAGCAAGAATGCACTGGCTCCTTAAGTCAATTGTAAGGAAGACTACATTGTCATTGTAGTTACATACTTTCGCTTTGCTTACTTCCCGACCAACAATTGCGAATATCTTTGCGTTAATGATTTTCAAGTAGACGAATATTTATCATGGGAAAAACAATAGAAATAACTGACTCCAACTTTCAGGAAATTATTAACTCCGAAAAGCCCGTACTCGTGGATTTTTGGGCTGAGTGGTGCGGACCCTGTAAGATGATTGGGCCAGTAGTGGAAGAATTAGCTTCTGACTACGAAGGCAAGGCAGTTATTGGCAAAGTCGATGTGGACAGTAACCCGGAAGTATCTGCGAAGTTTGGGATCCGATCTATTCCGACCCTTTTGGTTTTTAAAGGGGGTGAGATTGTCGATAAGCAAGTTGGGGCCGTTCCAAAAGGTGTGCTGAGTCAAAAGCTCGACGCTCAGATTGCTTGAGATAACGATTAAAATATATTTCGATGAACAAAAGTCGCTCACAGCGACTTTTGTGCTTTAGTGAGTTCGGGTCTGATTATTATCACTTCACGAATCATCAGATCGTTCTAGAATTCACTGATTATAACCTAGTTTTGCGATTCGATAAAAGAAGACGGTAAAGTG
>JBCCXG010000766.1:0-3263 GCA_039191945.1 Bacteroidota bacterium | reverse complement strand
TGGGCCAGCTGCCGATGATATCACACATATCAAGTTCGAAAACGATCTGTACGCATTTTATGCCCATGCACCTGGAGAGTCCCTCATCGACTCGTCGGGTTATTCGTCATTCAGGGACCAAAGGTGGGTCAATGATACGATTCCGGGCTTTTACAATATCTCAGATGTTGGTACGCTGAACGGTGAGATACTTCTAAGTTCTAACGGTTTTGGGGTCGTGAATAGGACTGCCAGCACGGTACTCTCTTTGGAGCTACCTGATGACGCGGACGTCCCTGCGCTGCTCACTCGTGACGATGGTACTTGGGTGCTCGTTTACGATGACGAGGATGCCTTACTATTTCTCCAGGAAGATGGAACAATACTGAGATTCGCCTCAACCGTAGTGGGAGGTAGCCAATACACATTTTTGCAGCAGTCCACGGCGGGTACGCTATGGTTGGGCAGAGCCAAGGCAGCGTCGGGCCTCCAGACTTACAACCCTATCGAAAATCTTGATCGGCGCATTACCACGACAGACGAACTCCCCTCTAACGTCATAAGGGACCTGGTGATAGACCTTGAAGATGAGGCATGGATCGCCACCACCGGAGGTCTTGCCGTATTCCCGGATGCATCGTTTGTCTTCGACGAATTCGGGGCGATCTTGCCCATTTTTGACAATGACATTCTACTTGAAGGTGAGGAAATCACTGCAATCACCGTGGATGGAGGTAACAGGAAATGGGTCGGGACCAACGATGGGCTTTGGGTTTTTAATAGCGCAATCGACAATCTTGACCACAGGTTCACGGCTGAGAACAGTCCACTGCTGGACAATAAAATCCTAGAACTAGCCTATGACCCCGAAAAAGGTGAAATGTTTATTCTCACCGCCCAGGGGCTTTGCTCCTACCAGACCGGATCGTCAGCGGGAGAGCCCACACATCGCAACGTTTCAATATTTCCAAACCCCGTGTATCCTGAGCATGTTGGATTGGTGACCTTCAAAGGCCTTGCCCGAGATGCAATCATCAAGGTGACCGACATCAACGGCCGACTAGTAGCCGAACAAGAGGCGCTAGGAGGCACCGCGACCTGGGACTTGAGAGATGTCACAGGATCCCAAGTGGTAGGTGGAGTCTATCTATTGTTCAGCAGCACTGCTGATGGTGAAGACACTTTTGTTGGCAAAGTAGCCGTGATCCGATGATCCTCAAGACGGAAGGAGTCACACTGGGATATATCAAGTACCGGGACAGCTCCATCATTGCTCGTGTTTTCACTCGAGAGTTCGGGTTCCAGTCCTTTCTGGTCACTGGTATCCGAAGTAAAAAGGCCAAAAACAACCCGGGATTCTTCGAAGGGTTCACGATCCTCGATCTGGTACTGTATCAAAGCAAGCGCAGCACCCTACACAGACTAAGCGAGTTCAAGCTCAGTGAACCGTGCCATTCGATCCGAACGGAGGTAAGAAAGAGGGCTATTGCACTGTTCCTGTCTGAAGTGCTGTACCGGTTACTTCAAGCGGAAGAAGAACAACACGTACCTCTCTATACTTTTTTGCGACAATCCATTCTCCAATTTGATGGGGCCAGCGCAGCCATAGAAAACTTTCATTTGCAGTTTTTATTGCGCCTTGCCAGCTACCTCGGTTTTGGATTCGAATCCATCAGCTCCCACTCACAGATCGCCTTGGGCCATTCAGAAGAAATCGACCACTTGGCCAGCGACCTGCTGCAAGCAGATTACTTCTCTCCGTTCGACATGACAGGCAAGCAAAGAAGCGAAATCCTCGAAGCTATGATCAAATACTATCAAACACACCTGCATCAAGGATTGGAAGTAAAGTCACTTGCTGTTTTACAGAGTATCTTCAAATAATTTTTCGCACCGGCTTCGAATGAAAAGAACGCGGTGTTTATTTTTATTTAAAATACCTAGCCATGTCGGAGAAACTATACGACGAGATCCCGTCCCTGGATCTTGCAGATTTCACTACGGGAACCCCTGAAGCCAAGCAACGCTTTGTCGATCAGCTCGGAGAAGCTTACCAAAACATCGGCTTCGTGGCGATCAGAAATCACGGACTTTCGGACGAATTGACAGCCAACCTTTACCAATCAGTAGAGTCACTCTTTGGCTTACCAGATGAGGTGAAACAGCGCTATGAAGTACCAGAATTGCACGGCCAGCGGGGCTATATCAGTAAGGGAAAAGAACGTGCCAAAGGCCGAAATACGGGTGACCTGAAGGAGTTTTTTCATGTTGGGCAGCCCAAAGACCATAAAATGGAAGACTACCCACTCAACATATGGCCAGAGGAAGTCAATGATCTGGAAGAACTGACCGAAAAGGCCTTTATGATCTTAGAAGAAGCGGGTATCCAGATGCTGCGAGCCATCGCCTTACATCTTGGCTTGGACGAGCACTATTTCGACAACAGAGTTAGATCTGGCAATAGCATCCTTCGCGCCATTCACTACTTTCCCATCGAGAATCCGGACGCCATCCCATCGGATGCGGTAAGAGCAGCCGAGCATGGCGATATCAATTTGATTACGCTGCTGATGGGGGCCAGTGCAGATGGGCTGCAGGTACTCAGAAGAGATGGAGAGTGGATTCCGATCACAGCGCTCCCAGACCAGATTGTCGTCAATGTGGGCGATATGCTAGCGAGGTTGACCAACGATCAACTGAAGTCAACGATCCATCGCGTCGTGAATCCTCCACGCGAACTGATGAAAACAAGTCGTTACTCCATCCCCTTTTTTATGCACCCTCGGTCTTCTATGGACCTGACCTGTTTGGAACAATGTGTGCCGGAGGGTCAGCCCAAGAAGTACGACGACATGACGGCCGGTGAGTTTCTAGATCAACGCCTAAAGGAAATTGGCTTGAAGCCATAATGACCGTACGCCGGGTTCGATATATCATATTTCTGAGGGATGTCCTCTTTTTGTCGCTTACCGCCTTTGGCGGGCCTCAAGCGCACTTGGCGATGGTGCTAGATATTATGGTGAAGAAGAGGCGATACATTGATGAGCAAGGTCTAATAGAACTGTATGCGCTGTGTCAGATACTCCCCGGCCCGACTTCAACACAGACGATTACTTCGTTGGGGTTTAGGTTAGGTGGACCAGGTCTGGCATATCTCACCTTATTGTTTTGGATGTTTATTAAAACATTTTTGTGTAGTCCACACATGCATTTGTTGATAAAGTTTTTCCATGGGCTGCAATTTTTTCACAAATCGCCGATAGCGCCATTTTTGCCATTTATGC
>JBCCXG010000765.1:0-3264 GCA_039191945.1 Bacteroidota bacterium | reverse complement strand
TGTGGGCAGTTGCTTTAACCCCTGCCCGGTCATTACATTGCCATAGTTCGCATCATAGTAATCACCACAGCCCACTTCCCACCCCGAGGCGATGAACGGGGCCTCGCAGTTTTCTATTACGTAGCGGCACATACGGTTGCGTTCTTCTTTCACACAAGACCAATCCGTATAAGAGCACAACTCTTCTGAACCTCCCCAATTGGTTCGATCCAGCCCTTTGCCATCGATGAAATTACCTCCCATCGTCACCACCTGCTCCACCTTTAGCTTCACCAGTTCCCTGCCAGGTAGCGGGCTGTACTCGTCACCATCAGACTGTAGTAGTCCATAGAAGTTGTGCATCGTACCAATGATTACCACCGTGATACTCCGGTCCTCTGCGGTTGCCAGGATCTCACGGTACAATCGGACTCCATCGAGCGACTCCTCCCATGACTTCAACGCCCTTGGATACTCTCGTGCCAAAGCCCCGTCATAGGTAAGGTCCGGCGCCTGAACCTTCTCGGCATAGCCCTTGTAGTCCCCCACGGGTATGGCCTTGCGATTGTAGAAGTAGTTGATGGCACTGATGGACAAGGAAGACTCTTGATGGTCAGTACTATTGATCATCGCAACGATTTCGCACTGCCCCTCACTGGCCATTGAATGAATCATCGCCATGCAGCCGGCGTCGTCCGGATCATAGGAAGGGTCAGTATCGAGAATGACCTTGCGCTGGGCGAGGGCCGCGAAGCACCAGATGCAAGTCAGAAAGATGAGAAGCTTTTTCACGATCAAAAATTGTTGGTCATCAGATCCTCAATGTGCCCGGCCATGCGCTCCGTTTCCCAAAGCAACTTCAGGTAGCTTTGGTTACTGGTTGGGTCCTCTGCCCATCCATTACCACCCACACTGTCAGGCTGGCAATAACCGCCGCCGATCCGCTCCCAGTAGTCGCCTACGCCTCCCCTTACCGCATACAGGACAGCCGTCTGGTCAAAGGTCGCGTTGTCGTAGATCTTACCTTCATACTGATCGTTGAGCCAGGGGCAGAACTCACTGAAGTGCCGAAAACCAACATACAAGGGCGTATTTTGATCGATTTCATTAAAAACCTCTCCGGACTTGATGCTGACACCCAGCTCAAATCCCGAAAAAGTGATCGGTACGGTCAATTTGCTCAGGACGTCCATGGTCACACCGGGCATGTCTCCGTCAAAATTCCATTCCTTCTTACCAGAGGGAAACTGCCCACCCATGATGGCAAATTCCTTGACCTTCTTCACAATGAGCTCGTTCCCAGAGAGGGGAGAATGTTCATCTGGAGCTGAATCAAGCAGCCGCTGAATGTTTGAAAGTGGTCCGACGGTAACTATGGTTATGCTCCCTTCTTCGGCCTCCGCGAGCAGCTTGCGATAGAGTGCCGTAGATTCCTCCACGTCGCCGACCCGCAGGGAATGGGGAAACTGATCGGCGATTACCTTAGTATGCTGCCACTGTAGATAGTCACCATGATCTTTCCGTGCGCCGATGGGTATCTCTGGGTTACCATAAAAGCGATTGACCGCATCAATGGCAGAAACAGCATATGGCTCTACATTCCAGCACATGACGGCCAGCACTTCGCACTCACCTTTGTTGACGAGGTGATTGAGCATGACGAGGGCACCCAGGTCATCGGCATCTCCACCAAAGTCGGTATCGAAGATGATCTTGGGCTGACTCACAGCCAGCATGGGGAGTACAATCAAAAAAATGAGGAATAATCTCTTCATGGGATTGAGTTTTAGGAAACTTGGGAAACAGATTTTCTTTCTACAATATGGGGATGGATCCTCTTGGAGGAGACTGGGCTGCTTTCCAGCCTGGCCAAAAGCATCTGCACGGCACTTTCAGCAATCAGGTCGATCGGTTGCTTCACGGCAGTGAGCGGCGGACAAGTCAACGCAAAATAGGGCTGGTCATCGAAGGAGATCAGTGAAATATCATCGGGAATGCGCAGTCCTCGCGATTGGATGGCTTGCATCGCTCCGAGAGCCACTTGGTTGCCGAGTGTAAAAATCGCAGTCGGTCGAGTCTCTTTATCAAGCAATCGCAGCGTGGACTCATGTCCATTCTCAATGGTAAAACCGTGCCCGACCACCTCAATAGCCTTGTCCAACTGCGATAGTACCTGAGAGATACCTACCACACGGTCTTGGTTCGAGACAGCCTCTGGCAGCCCCTGGATAATGGCAATCTCCCGATGACCACGTTCAATAAGGTATTGGGCCCCCAGGAAACCACCACGCCTATTGTCGGTGGTGACATAAGGAATGGCCAAGTCTTCCAAGTATCGGTCAACGAAGACGACAGGACTTCTCTCCAGCGCCTTAAAATGCGTGCTTTCAGTTCCAACGGGGGCCACGAGCAGGCCATCGATTTGCCTGCCTCGGATCATGGATAGGACCTGGCGCTCGATAGCCGAATCCTCGCTAGAGCTACACAAGAGCACCATCCGGCCACTTTCTCTCAAACGGTGCTCGACGACATGCGCTAAATGAGAGAAAAAGGGATTGTCGACCTCTGGGATCATCAGCGCCACCGTATCCGTTTTCTGCATGCGCAAGTTGTGAGCCACCTCATTTCTGACCAAGCCATATCGCTCCGCAGCCAAACGGACCTTTTGCTCCATCGTCTTGCTAATCCGGTACTTTTGGGCATGTCCGGCGATGACCCGAGAAACAGTGGTCCGGGAGACGCCGATGGTCTCCGCCAGCTCCTTCAAACTCATGCCCTCATTCATGGATTTCTCTTTTTCATTCAAAAACATCCACTTCCTTATTGCACACTCGAGTGCGCAAACTAGTGAAAAAATATGAGACGCCCAGAGTTCTCACATTGACAAGCTTGAAAAAGTCCATTAAACCCACCTAGCGCGAGCGGGGCCCAAGCCGAGTTTGCACCTTGCGCATGCCACAGGGTTTCTGGAAGGCGACTTTCATATTCGCGAGATTTTTCATTAACTTTTAGATAATGGACGAAATAACACTGGTCAATCTTCTCAACAAGATATGCGAGAAGAATCCCCTGGTCACCTGGAACCTGACATGCCGCTACCAAGAAGAATTTGATCAAGCCATCATGGAAACCAAGCTCTTTGAGCGAGAGTCCAATGAATGCCGAGGCTTCATCATCTTCACGATGGAAACAGGAAGCGTGATACGTGGAACTTATCTCGGATTATTTTCTTTCAAGCGGTCGACGGCTATGACGGATGCGCTACTTGAGATACTACACTACGAG
>JBCCXG010000764.1:0-3265 GCA_039191945.1 Bacteroidota bacterium | reverse complement strand
GGTCATACGGACAATGTAGGGAGTCGGTCATACAACCAAAACCTGTCCGAAGATCGTGCGCTTGCGCTTTTCGAGATGCTGGTCGCGATGGGTGTAGAAGAAGAAAGGATGTCTTACTCTGGCCGGGGCGAAATGGACCCATTGGTGGACAATGACAGTGAGGAAAATCGGGCCAAGAATCGGCGAGTGGAGATCAACTTCATCATAGAGTAAGTAAAGTCCAGTGGAGCCTGCACAGTATCCAAAGCTCTTACAAATGAGCACTGTGATCGAAGTGATGAACCGTCCTGAATAGACCCGATGGGAGCGGCACGAGGCTGGACGGTGGGTGGCTAGAGGGGCCGAAGTACAGTGGACAGCGGGAACGACCTCAGCTATAAGTGAAGGCCTTTCTCTCCCAAGTCCCTTTGAAAGTGACTTGCCCTAGATCAATGCCGTGTCATTGAGTATCTCGCCGAGGTACTTTTCTGTTTCTACCCCAAAACGCTCGAGAAAGTCGATGCCCTCATCGCTGTCGATGCCCTTGTACTCGGCGTAAGATTTGAGGAAGATGACCTTTTTGATGCCGGAGGTGAAGATGATACGCGCGCAGGCGAGGCAGGGTGAGAGGGTCACATAGAGGGTGGAGCCCTGTACGCTCATCTGATTCTTGGCGGCATATAAAATCGCATTTTGCTCAGCGTGGATGGCAAGGGAGCATCCACCTTTGGAGTCCCGTGGGCAGCCGGACTGCGGCCATTCCTCGTCACAATTATGGGTGCCGGCGGGAGGCCCGTTATAGCCAATGGATACAATCCGAGTGTCTTTGGTGAGCACCGCGCCGACGTGCCTTTTGATGCAGTGGGACCGCGATGCGAGGTTGACCGCAAGCTGCATGAAGATATCGTCAAATTCTGGTCTGGGCATGACTGGCGAAATTAATCCGTCGTCGTGAAATGAGATAAAAAAAGGTCTGCATGTCGATGCAGACCTTACGCTTTTGAAGCTTATTGGCTTAGCAATACTCTTTGAATACCTCCACCAAGTGATTTGCAATCAGTTGCGCAGGACGGCCCTCGATATGGTGGCGCTCTACGAAGTGAAGCAACTCACCGTCCTTGAACAAAGCAATTGAGGGTGAAGATGGAGGGTAGGGGAGGGTATACTCTCGTGCTTTGGCCGTGGCGTCTTTGTCCACGCCTGCGAAGACGGTTGTCAGGTGATCAGGCTTCTTGTCGCTGTGCTCTAGTGCCATCGCTACACCTGGGCGTGCCGCTCCGGCAGCGCAACCGCAAACGGAGTTGATCACCACGAGTGAGGTGCCCTTGTCGTTGTCAAGGTGCTCTTCTACGTCTGATGCAGACTTCAATTCCTTGAATCCGATGGTGGTCAGCTCGGAGCGCATCGGAGTTACTAATTCTTCAGGATACATTATCGTTATTAGTTTTTAGTTCTTAGATCTTACCTATCAAATTCTTGTCCTTACATGAAGCCGAGCTCTAGCCGAGCTGCTTCTGACATCATGTCCGTCGCATAGGGAGGGTCGAAGGTCACCTCAACCTGTGCCTCATTCACTTCTGGGACCGCTTCCACTTGCGTCTTGATCTCGTCGGGGATTGCCTCCGCAGACGGACACGCCGGTGAGGTCAAGGTCATCAATATATGCACATTGTTCATTGGGTAGATATTGATCTCATAGATCAATCCCAGCTCATAGACGTCCACGGGGATTTCTGGATCATAGACTTCCTTGATGGCGGCTACAACTTTTTCTTTCAGTTCCAGTGTCTGTTCTTCCGTCAAGTTTACACTCATTGCGTCTTCTCTTTTGAGGTTGAACTAAAGGCCAAAGCATAGATTTTTATCTGCTTGATCATCGCGGCAAAGCCGTTGGATCGTTGCGTCCCGATGAAGCGATTCATGCCTATCTTCTCGGGGAAGACGATCTCCTCATTGAGAATATCTTCGGGCCGCTGGCCGGATAGCACTCGGAGCAATAGGCTCACAAGACCCTTGGTGATCGCTGTATTGCTATCGCCTTTGAAGTCTACGTGTCCATCCACAAGCTGGGCAGTCAACCATACTTTGGATTGACATCCCTTTACAATATGATCCTCTGTACGCTCGTCCTCGGGAAAGGCGTCCATTTGCTCTCCCAATTCCATGATATAGTTGATGGTCATTTCGAAATCACCATCCAGAAGCTCAAATTCCTCGACTATCTCTAGTTGCCGTTCGCGGATACTGCTCACTACTTATTGAATCGCTTTTGTATTTCTTTCAATGCTTCCACAAAGGTATCAATCTCTGCTTCAGTATTGTAAACCGCAAAGGAAGCTCTTGCAGTTCCCTCGATATGAAATCGGTCCATCACGGGTTGGGTACAGTGGTGTCCCGTCCTGATGGCGATACCTTTTGCATCCAGGAACATCCCCAGGTCAAAAGGGTGTATGCCTTTGAGGTTGAACGAAATGACCGATGCTTTATGGGCCGCCGTCCCCACAGGCTCAAAGCCCGGGATCTCGGAGAGCCGTTCATTCGCATAAGCCAACAGCCGAGCCTCATGATCCTGTATGGTCTCATGACCTAGTTCTCGCATGAATAGGATGGCTTCTTTGAAGGCGATGACGTCACTGATGTTTGGTGTCCCTGCCTCAAACTTGTAGGGGATCTCGTTGAAAGTAGTTTCCTCAAACGTGACGTTGCTAATCATCTCCCCACCACCTTGGTAGGGATCCATACTTTCTAGCAGGGATCGCTTACCGTAGAGCACTCCTGTTCCCGTAGGACCATACATCTTGTGCGCGGAGAATGCGAAAAAGTCGCAATTGAGCGCCTGTACATCGATCCGCTCATGCGGCGCAGCCTGTGCGCCATCGAGCATGACCTTCGCTCCCACGGCATGGGCTCGATCAATGATCTCTTTCACCGGATTGATGGTGCCGAGGCTGTTGGAGATGTAGACTACCGATACGATTTTGGTCTTCTCCGACAGTAAGGTGTCCAACTCATCCATGACCAGCTCTCCTGCATCGCTGATGGGGATCACCTTTAGTATTGCCCCTGTTTGTTTGGCCAGTAACTGCCAAGGCACAATGTTCGAATGGTGCTCCATCGCGGAGATGAGTATTTCGTCTCCGGCCTCTAGGAACTTGCGCCCGTAGGCCTGTGCCACCAGGTTGATGCCTTCAGTTGTGCCTTTGGTAAAGATGACTTCTTCTTTCTCGTTGGCATGGATGAAGTCCTGCACCAGTTGTCGAGTCTCCTCGTATTCATTCGTCGCTCG
>JBCCXG010000763.1:0-3269 GCA_039191945.1 Bacteroidota bacterium | reverse complement strand
TGTCGGTCATCTTTAGTCCGATGTTCTCTGCTCCCAAACCGTCCGTGTAAGGCCGTCTCCCAATCGATACTAGGCAGTAATCACCCTTCAGCTCCAAGGCCTCGCCTTTGTCGGACTCCGCAGTTATGGTGACCTCCTTGGCCGTCGCCTTGACCCCTGTGACCTTATGCTTGAGGTAGAAGTCAAACCCGAGTTTCTTAAGTGACTTTTGTAATTCCTTACCCATCGTCCGATCCATAGACGGAACCAAGCTATCCATGAACTCAACAACGGAAATCTTGGCTCCAAGGCGCCCATATACAGAGCCCAACTCCATCCCGATCACACCACCGCCAATGATGATCATGTGCTTGGGTACTTCGTTCATCTCCAGCGCTTCCGTGCTGGTGATCACCCTTTTCTTGTCCAGCTTGATGAACGGCAAGCTGGCCGGCTTGGAACCGGTGGCGATGATCACTTTCTCGGTGGTGATGGTCTTCTCTTCCTTTCCGGTGATCTTAATGGTGTTCTTGTCTACAAATGAGCCCACACCAGTGTGCACGTCGATCTTGTTTTTCTTCATCAGAAACGCGACACCGTCCACATTTTGCTGAACGACATCCGCCTTGCGAGCGATCATTTGCTTCAAATTCACCTTGGGTTTGCTAATGGTGATCCCATGCTCTTTGAAGGTTTCCTCAGCAGCGTGGAAATGCTCGGACGAATCCAGCAGTGCCTTTGAGGGGATACACCCAACATTCAGGCAAGTACCACCCAGCGTATCGTACTTCTCAATGATGGCTGTCTTCAAACCTAACTGGGCACAACGAATGGCGGCAACGTATCCACCTGGGCCCGAACCGATGACGGTTACTTGATAATCCATATTATAATGTTACAGACAAGTTGTGAGGTTAGCTAAAATGCAGATGCCTAAATTCCAAGTAGTAAGCGACTTGGATCCTCAAGTAGCTGCTTGACTCGTACCAGGAAGCTAACAGATTCCCGTCCATCGATGATTCGGTGATCGTACGACAAGGCAACGTACATCATGGGCCTTGCCACAATCTCGCCATTCTCTACCACGGGCCGCTCTACGATATTGTGCATGCCCAGAATCGCTGATTGCGGAGCGTTGATGATCGGTGTCGACATCATCGAACCAAACACCCCTCCGTTGGTGATAGTGAAAGTACCACCGGTCATCTCTTCAATGCTGAGCTTGTTGTCCCGAGCTTTGGTGGCCAATCGTATGACTTCACGCTCTACCTGATCGAAGGAGAGCGACTCGGCATTTCGAATGACCGGAACCACCAAACCCTTAGGTGCAGATACCGCGATAGATACGTCACAAAAATCATTGTATACGATCTCTTCGCCATCAATCATGGCATTGACGGCGGGCCAATCTTGTAGCGCCATGCAGCAGGCCTTCGTAAAGAAAGACATGAAACCTAGACCGACCTCGTACTTTTCCTTAAAGCTCTCCTTGTATTTCTTTCGAAGGTCCATGATCGGCTTCATGTTGACCTCATTGAAGGTGGTGAGCATCGCCGTTTCATTCTTCACCGAAACCAGGCGGCGAGACACGGTCTTCCTCAGTGGCGTCATCTTCTGACGGCGCTGCTCACGGCTCCCACCTACTGCAATGCGAGGCGGCTCCGGTGCGGATGGTGCTGAACTAGACGAACCATTGCTCTGAGCGGGTGCTGGCTTCTGCGCCTTTATCGCATCGTCCTTGGTGATGCGTCCATCACGCCCTGAACCTTTTACGTCCGAACTGGCGATACCTTTTTCATCCAGGATTTTTGCCGCCGCCGGTGAAGCATGTCCAGTAGCGTAGGTCTCTTTAGCGCTCGGAGCCGACGAGGTGGCGGACTCTGACGCCGAGACAGTGGTCGCTTGGGGGCTAGCGCCTTCGGATACCGCAATCTTGCAGATCAACGCTCCGATTTCCAGGGTCTCACCCTCTTGAGCGATGATCTCCAATGTCCCATTGGCCTCGGCCGTAAGATCAAAGGTGGCTTTGTCCGATTCGATCTCGGCAATGGCCTCATCCAATTCGACGAAATCACCCGTTTGCCTAGTCCAATTGGAGATGGTCACCTCATTGATGGACTCTCCAACCGCAGGGACGTGCATTTCAAGCACCTCACCCGTTGGCTTAGCGGGTTCAGCCTCAGCAGCAGGAGCTGCCTCCTCTGGTTTTGCTTTCGCTTGTGAGTCATCTATTTCACAAAGGACTGACCCAATCTCAAGGGTATCACCCTCCTGGGCCTTTATGCGAAGTACGCCTTCCGCCTCAGCGGGCACTTCGAAAGTCGCCTTGTCGGATTCTAATTCACACAGGATCTCGTCCAATTCGACGTAGTCTCCGTCATTTTTTGCCCATTGCGAGACCGTCACCTCCGTGATCGATTCGCCCACTGTGGGCACTTTGATTTCCAGGCTCATTTGTTTATTTCAGTTTCTTATTTGTCAAAAGCTATTTTTACAAGATCCGCTTGCTCTTCCTTGTGCACTTTTGGAAAGCCTGTTGCAGGAGAGGAGCTGGCCGCTCTGCAAACAACCTCCATCGGCCGGGTCGAAGTGCGCATGACAAAACTCCAGGCTCCCATGTTTTCGGGTTCCTCTTGCACCCAGAGCACCTTGGGATCATTGTATTTCTTGAGAAGTGCAGTCAATTGCTTTTCAGGAAAAGGATACATCTGTTCCACCCTCACCACAGCGACATCTTTAGCCTTTCTCTTTTGTTGTTCTTCCAATAGATCGTAGTACACTTTACCCGTACACAACAACACCCTTTGCACTTGCTTGTTTGTCACATAGGTATCAGGTATGAGTTCTTGGAAACTCCCGGTAGTGAAGTCCTTGATAGGAGACACTACCTTGGGATGCCTCAGGAGTGACTTCGGCGAAAAGACCACACAAGGCTTGCGGAACTCCCAGGTGACTTGTCTTCGTAACAAATGGAAGAAATTTGCCGGCGTCGTCACATTGACCATGGTCATATTCTCTTTGGCAGCCATTTGCAGGAATCGCTCGGGCCGTGCGCTGGAGTGCTCCGGTCCTTGCCCCTCGTAGCCATGAGGTAGGAGCATGACCAAGCCATTCATCCGTTGCCATTTACTCTCCGCGCTGACGATAAATTGATCGATCATCACCTGTGCGCCATTGACAAAGTCACCAAATTGGGCCTCCCAAACGATCAGGGCATTGGGCGTGGCCATTGCATAACCGTATTCAAATCCTAAAACACCGAATTCAGAAAGCAGTGAGTTAAAAATTCG
>JBCCXG010000762.1:0-3279 GCA_039191945.1 Bacteroidota bacterium | reverse complement strand
GTTGATTAGCATACAATGGATTAGATTACTTAAGACCTAAGCCCTGTACAGATTTGAGAAAGCTCTGTGCCTTTCTGCTATCCATCATCTTGCTCGTCATCTTGTTCGGCTCCTTGGTAGTCGATGGGTTTCATCGGCTTGCACATGGCATCGATAGCCCCCAATTTCGCTTGATGATGCAGCATCAGGGAGACGGACCTTCCGTGATGGGCCTTTTCGCCGACGATGCGGTTTTTCATGACCATGGTAATGGCTATCATAGTCACGGGGTGCTGATAGGTGCTTTACTTCAGTCATTTGAAGGCGGGAGGTTATCAATTCTGCTCAATGGCGCCAAACGCGCGCTGCTGTTGACGCTCACCTGGCATGGCGTGGTTGACAGTCATATCGCTTTCTCGCAACATCCTCTTTGCTGGATAGTCACCGGGTCTAATGGTTATTTGGAGGATCTCCTTTGCACTGCGGAAATGGACATTCCTACCCCTCCACCGAAGTCTAACTTGTCCTAAACAACTACTCACTCACATCTGCTGCGATCGAGCGTTGTGTTCAATGGTGAGTACTACATCCATTTACAATGCAATAAGCTGATGCTTGTAGCTCAAGCCTTCGAAGCTGACTGAGTTCAGATGGGATAGGTCCGGGCCAGACTAGCTTCATAAACAGTGCGCTGTACGCCGAACAAATTGTGTATGACGGCAGCGGCATCGAGCAGGTCACATGCGACCCTTTCCGAAGATTCAGTTGGGAATCCGTTGGGACCTTACGGGCGTTTGTCGGCTAACAATTGATAATATATAATAAGACATGATAGTCAAAATTTTACCAAATAGAATTCGTTAGGTCTTCCTACTTCTGGTGGGGATAATATACTCAACAGCCTCCGCCCAAGATATCGTGGGCACCGTGACTTCCAACTATGGGGAAAAGCTCATGGCAGTCAATGTATATATTGAAGGAACCGGAACAGGTGCCTCTACGGATATAGACGGCAACTTCATAATACCCGATTTATCTCCTGGGAGCTACACCCTGGAGTTCAGTTCCGTGGGTTTTACCACCCTTGAAAAAACCGTGGAAGTCACTGCGGACAAGACGACCAAGGTATCTGTCGTATTGACCCTCTCGTTCACGGAGTTGAGCGATGTCTACGTAACAGGTGCGGTTCTTCGCGAGGAGAATCGCACCATTACCGTTAATACAATTGATCTGTCCCAAATCAAGACCCTGCATATCGAACAGCCATTGAGACTGATCGAGCAAGTGCCGGGTGTGGATTTGGTAGCCTTCAGGCAGGGTGGCGTGGCCGACCAATTTTCCATACGAGGATTTGGCGGTGGAGGCCACGAGGGCCAGGCCGGTGTACAAATCGACGGTATATCGCTGAATGAGGCCGAGGGTCACTCTGATGGATATGCAGATATGAATATCCTGATTCCGCTCAACCTTCGCTCCCTGCAGGTATACAAAGGTCCTTCATCCGCGCTGTTTGGCCGATTTGCTCAGGGAGGCATACTGGCACTAGAAACCCGTAAGGGCGGGAACTACCAGGACATCGCCTTCAGTACGGGTTCATGGAACACCTTTGATGCCCAGTACGTGATGGGCAAAGAGATAGGTTTTGGCAATTCCTCGAAGGTCATGCCGGTCAATCTGGCTCTTCAACTATTTCAAACCGATGGCTACTCGGAAAATTCTAATGTCCTGAGAGGAAACATCAATGGCCGGATCGCTTATAATTTGACCGACAAGACAGACATTGCCCTATCCCTGCGTGGACACAGCAGCCAATGGGATGCTCCGGGTTACATCGGAACGGAGCAATTCAACGATCCAGACAGGAGGAATCAACAAGACGAGTTTGCCGAGGACGACGGCGGAGCCAAGCAGTTCTATTCTCAAAGATTAGATGTCAATCACACCATCAATGACAACATGCGTCTGCTAGTCTTTGGCTATGCGGTCCAGCAAGAGTTCACACGATTCGCCAAGTTTGGCTATTCACCAGGCGGCCAGTCCGAACGGTTCAATACACGAGACGTCACGGCCATCGGGAGCAGCCTAAATGCTAATTCCATGCTGGGCAATACTTCCGTCAACTGGATTGCCGGAGTAGAGCTCTACAACGAAACCACGGAACGAAGGCGCTGGAATACAAGCAATCGGGTGCGGCAGGAGCGAACCCAGGATCGGGAATTCAGCATCCAATCGGTCTCAGTTTTTGGACAAGCCGATTTTGAGATCAGTCGATACTTCCGCCCATCTATCGGGGTACGGTATGATGTATTCGATGGCAGCTTTGACGCTCGGGACCCCGGAAGCCCAGTGGTCGATGACGAGATCGATGGACTGAGTAACATCAGCCCTAAACTGGGCGTGAGATCATCCATTACGGATAATTTAGACCTGCGAGTCAACGTATCGCAGGGCTTTTCACTCCCGAATAGTGCCTTGAAATACGATGAGAACATTGATGTAGGACCGATTATTCTTTGGCAATATGAAGCCGGGGCCAACTACACCCTGGGTGACTGGCTCGAACTGGACGTGGTTGGATTCATCCTCAATAGCAGCAACGAGATCGTCGAAAACCCTCCCGGATCCCTCGAGTTTTTCAATGCGGGTAGCACCCGAAGAACGGGTATCGAGTCTCAGTTAATCCTATCGCCGGTAGAGCGATTAAGGATCGCCGGAACTTTCTCCTACGTGACCACCGAAGTCACGGATAATCCTGGCGAAGAGTCGCTGGAAGGTCGAGAGCTCGTCGGCATACCACAAACCATAGGAACTTTGGACGTATCCTATACCACCACGTTTGGCCTTGGCGGAAGGTACATGTTCAGAGATGTGGGAGAGTACTTTACCTCTCCGGACAATAGCTTCAGCTACGAAGGATACACCGTGTCGAATGTGCAGCTGTTCTATCAATTCGAGCCACTTTCCGCCAATACATTCGATGCCGATTATGCGGAAGCTGTGTTTGTGATCGGTGGTCAAAATTCCTTTGGACCTGCGCCATTGAGAAACTTCGTTATCGGCGTCAATTACTCCTTTTAAGTCCTTAAAGA
Source organism: Bacteroidota bacterium (assembly GCA_039191945.1). Classification (GTDB taxonomy): domain Bacteria; phylum Bacteroidota; class Bacteroidia; order Cytophagales; family Cyclobacteriaceae; genus JAWPMT01. Next base: position 211 of record JBCCXG010000762.1, on the reverse strand, counting down.
TTACCAATGAAAACTATGCGTTTTTGCACATCACTCATGCCAGGTCTCATGTGCCTGGCCTTCATCTGCACGCAGTGCACCCCGAGTCAGGCTCTTGAGGAGGAAGAGGGGTATACCCATTCACACGGCCCCGGTGGACACACCCATAGTCATCCTCACGAGGGTTCGTCATTTTCCTTCCTTCAGATGGATGGTACCTTCAAAATGAATC
>JBCCXG010000761.1:0-3281 GCA_039191945.1 Bacteroidota bacterium | reverse complement strand
TACAATTGTTCTCGACGATGGCCCACAAACCGACCCACTTTGCGCTCGCTCTGTTGATCGCTGTAGACGTCCGCCGTATCGAGGAAGTTGATCCCCTGCTCGACTGCGGCCTCCAGTACGGCCTGCGCTTTGTAATCATCAAAGGGTTGGCCCCAGCCTCCGCCGAGTTGCCAGGTACCCAGGGATATTTCGCTGATGTTGAGGTTGGTTTTGCCGAGTCGTCGGTAGTTCATGGGATCAATGATTTGAGGATGCCAAGATACCACGATCGACCGATTTGCTCTGCCGGAAACAGGCAGCAAATGATCCTTCGTAACAAGGGGTACTTTGCGGTCCATCCGATGGGCGTAACTTGAAGACCCAAACGGAATCGAAAGACCCTTATGAAAGAACACGAAATCCCCAAAGAAGCCTACGAAGCCATCCATCAGATGATTGCCAGCGAAGAAAGTGTTGTCGGCATCGATGCGAAAAAGACGCACATCATTATCATTCACAAGCTCATCGAAATTGAAAAGCGACTCAAAGCGCTTGAAGGATAATCCTCATCTCAGAATAGCGCTGGTCCTAAGTTTGACTTTAGGGCTGGCGCCTTTCATTCCCGAGCCTCATTTGTTTGGCAAGGTCCGATGGGTGCTGGGAGGAGCCGTCGGTATGCAGCCGATGGACTACTTTGATCTGGCGATGCACGGAACGCCGTGGGCGTATTTGGTGGTCGTTGTTGCCGTGGAGGCGTGGAAATTGGCCAAGTCCTAGCACGGCAGCTCAACCCTCGATCCGTGATTTTGCTTCATGGAAGCGGCGAACAGGGGCTGAACTGAGATGATCAGTAGGAAGACCTTTGGCGCTGGATCAAGCGTCAAACGCCACTAAAAGCACTAAAACCACCATCAACCGGAAGCACTACACCGGTGACAAACGACGCCTCGTTAGAACATAAAAACTTGACCGCTCCATTCAATTCCGTAATGTTCCCGAAACGTCCCATGGGTGTTTTGTTGATGACTTTCTCGCTCCGACTGGTGAGACTGCCGTCTGGATTGATCAGTAGTTTGCGATTTTGGTTACCAATGAAGAAGCCCGGAGCGACGGCGTTTACACGGACCTTGTCTCCATAGTTGCGAGCCAGCTCGCAAGCCATCCACTGGGTGAGCGTATTGATGCCTGACTTCGCAATCGAATAACCCATGACCCGTGTAATGGCACTGTAGGTGGCCATCGAAGAAATGTTAATGATGCTCCCACCCTGCCCCTCTGCAATCGTCTTACCAAAGACCAGTGAGGGATAGATGCTTCCGTGCAGATTGAGCCGTACTGCCTGATCGATGAGGGCCGGGTCCAAATCGAATACCGTCTGTTCCTCGGTCTGGGTAGCACCGGCAACATTTCCCCCAGCGACATTGAGCAAGATGTCGATATCCCCAAATTTCTTCTTGATCTGCTCGTTTACCGAATTCAAACTTTGCTGATCCAAAACGTCCCCGACCACCCCGTATGCACCGGAAAGCTCACTGGTAAGTTCATTGAGCGCTTCCTGATTGCTGTCCATGAGAATAATTCGGCTACCTAGTTCCCAAAAGCATCGGGCCATGCTGCTTCCCAAGACGCCGGCACCACCGGTGATGATCACTACTTTGCCCTTAAAATATTCGGAGATCATGGGTTTTTTCTTTGTTAACCGACCGACAAATTAAAGGCGATCATGCAATTACGCAATCGATTGTGTAAATTAAATGACTTTGAATGAAAGTACTATATTGCGCCCACTTAGCATTACGAGATGAGCAAAGACATCACGATCTACGATATCGCTGAGAAGTTTGACGTATCTGCGTCTACAGTCTCCAGGGCGCTGAAAGATCATAAGAGCATTGGTAAAAAAACCAGGGAAGCAATTAAGCAGTACGCCAGTGAAATGGGGTATCAGGTTAATAGCGTCGCGGCCAACCTCCGAAGCCGGAAGACCAACACTTTTGGTGTCATTGTTTCGTGGATCAATCGCCCTTTTATTTCCTCTTTGATCAGTGGGATCGAGACCGTAGCTAACAATAACGGATTCAATGTGATCATCTCACAGACGAGAGATCAGTACGACCGAGAAGTGGCCAATGCCTTCGCCATGTTTCAGGGTCGTGTCGAGGGACTCATCGTCTCACTGGCAATGGAGTCAGTCCGTTATGATCACTTCGATCAGTTTATTTCCAGTAAAGTACCACTGGTATTTGTCGACCGAGTGCCCGAAGAGACCTTAGCCGATAAAGTGATCATTGACAACTTTAAGGCGGGTTTTGTGGCCACTGAGCATTTAATCGAACTGGGCTGCCGTCGCATCGCTCACATCGGAGGATCTCAATCGCGCTACATTTACCGTGAACGTCAAGAAGGCTACCTGGAGGCGTTGCGGAAGCACGGACTGGCTCCCGATGAGGGCATCATTCGGCATACCCAATCCCTGTACGCGGAGGAGGCCAATGCCATCAGTTCGGAATTGCTGGAGCTACCTCAACGGCCCGACGGTTTCTTTTGTGCCAATGATACCTCTGCCGTCAGTGTTATACAATGCGCCCGGAAGAAAGACATCGCCGTTCCTGAGGACCTAAAGGTTGTTGGGTTTAATGACGACCCCGTGGCTACCATCATAGATCCCCCACTCACGACGATCTCCCATCCAGCGATACGAATGGGGCAGATAGCGGCGGAGCACATACTCAATAAGACAGCTTCCAAGGACCCTGAAGTTGTGACCTTGGAGACAGAGTTGATTGTGAGGCAATCATCGGTCATTGCGCCTCAGAACATCGTCATGCCCTAACGACCCATTCTCGTTTTCCCTGTCATAATGGCCTCGTATGCCAACTTCGGCTCCTGGTTCCGATCGAAGATGAGGCAGTAGTTGGTGCGTCCACGTGCCGGCCAGTTATTCTTCCAAGAATGACCGTCGTGTACACCCCAAAAGGTTACCCGGGTGATTTTGTCCCGATGTTTGAGGAAGAGCGCAAATAGATCTTCATACCTTTTCGCATGTCGCTGGTTCACATCATCCGGTAATCCGTCGACGTACGGATCCAGCTCTGGGTGATTGGTAAAGCTTTGACCCAAGCCGCATAGAGGGTGCCGACCTGAGTCAAAGCTTTACCAATCACCCAGAGCTGGATCCGTACGTCGACGGATTGCCGGATGATGTGAACCAGCGACATGCGAAAAGGTATGAAGATCTATTTTCGCTCTTCCTCAAACATCGGGACAAAATCACCCGGGTAACCTTTTGGGGTGTACACGAC
>JBCCXG010000760.1:0-3283 GCA_039191945.1 Bacteroidota bacterium | reverse complement strand
GGCCGGTGCTGCGGAAGAAGAAGATTTCTTCCAAGCGCGGGTGACAGGTACCGTTTATGATACAAACGGAGACATAATGTTGGGTACAACTGTTATTGAAAAAGGCACAAACAACGGTACAGTAACCAACGAATACGGACAGTACACGCTCAGTGTAGGTGGCGACGCGACACTGGTTTTCTCTTTTATTGGTATGGAGACTCAAGAGGTGGCGGTCAATAACCGCACGAAGGTCGACGTAACAATGGAGTTTGATCTCGAAACACTCGAAGAGCTGGTGGTGGTTGGTTACGGAACACAGAAGAAGCGAGATGTGACTGCCGCAATCGGTGGAGTATCTGCTGCAGAGATCGCTGAGCTTCCGGTATCGAATGCAACGCAAGCCCTGCAAGGTCGTGTTGCTGGATTAGACATTGCGCCTACGGGGGGTCGTCCAGGTCAGGAGCCTCGGATCATTGTTCGTGGTCGAAGATCGATCGAAGCTAGTAATGATCCATTGTTCGTGGTAGACGGTATTCCATTGACGGGAAGTATTTTTGACTTCAATCAGCAGAACATCGAGTCCATCGAGGTACTGAAGGATGCAGCTGCTACTGCGATTTACGGTTCCAGGGGTGCGAATGGTGTGATCTTGATTACTACGAAAAAAGGACAGACAGGAGCTCCTCAGATATCTTATAATGGATACTATGGTCCTACATCGATCCTCAATGAAGTGGATATGATGAATGGTGCGGAATTCGCAGATCTAAAGCGAGAATCGCGCCGTCGCCGTGCAGATGGTTCATTCGGATGGGATGGATCCATCCCTCCAGATTCGGAAGTATTTGAGGATCCCGCTGAGTTTGCTTCTCTTGCTCAGAATCCAACTCGCTCCACTGATTACCAAGACCTGATATTCCAGACTGGATCCAGGATGGACCATCAGCTGAGTATCATGGGTGGTACGGAGAACACACAGTATTCCGCACAAGCCGGTTACTTCAATGAAGAGGGTATTATTGAGGGTATTGACTTTCAGAGATTTACACTAAATCTTTCCGTAGATCAGAAAGTCGGCGAACGTTTTCGCTTCGGAGCTTCTACCATGCTGTCACGATCAATCCAAAATTGGGGTTCGAGGAGTACATTGTCTGAGGCACTGGCCAATAATCCGCTAGGGGTACCATTTGATGATGAAGGTAACTTACTGTTCTTACCGATTGCGGATGGTATACGTACTAATCCATTGAATGAGTTGGTCGACGGAGCACTCATTGATGAGCGTACCTACAATAGGATCTTTGCGAGTATTTACGCCGAGTTAGAATTGCTCGAAGGCTTGAAGTACCGAGTCAATTTTGGACCAGACATTCGAATCGGACCTAATATGCTTCCTAGCAACTCAGACAACCATGTTGGTAGAATTTTCCAGGCATCCGAAACTAATGCGCGCAGAGGGGCGCCTCCAAGAGGGATCATTGGAAATGGCGAGGAATTCTCTTATACACTCGAAAACATTGTGACCTACAATAAGAACTTTGGCGGTGACCACGATTTCGGGTTAACCTTGCTACAAAGTATCCAGGGTTTTAGAGAAGAAGGGTCTCAATTCCGAGCCGACGGTATTCCGGTAGAAACCATGGAGGTTTTCAATTTCGGTGCGGCTGAGTCCATCACCCAGTTTGGTAGTGAGCTTAGAGAGTGGTCTCTAGCTTCCTTCATGGGACGTGTGAACTACACTTTCAGAGGGAAATATATCTTACAAGCCACTTTACGAGCGGATGGTTCCTCTCGTTTGGCCGAAGGTAACAAATGGGGCTATTTCCCAGGTGTATCTGCGGGATGGAGACTTTCTGACGAAGCATTTCTGCAAGGAATTAATGTAATTGATGAATTGAAATTGCGCGCCAGCTACGGGGAAGTGGGTAATACAGGTATTAACCCCTACGATACTCGGGGTGCCTTGTCCCGCTCAACCTATGTCTTTGGTGACGAGCCAGCCTTTGGTTTCGCTTTGAATGACATACCGAATGACGAGCTGGGATGGGAGCGTACATCGACTCTCGACATCGGCTTGGATTTTGGATTGTTCAACAGTCGATTGACGGGTTCGATTGATTTCTATCAATCTACTACGACAGATTTGCTGTTAAGACGTCAAATCCCATGGACTTCTGGCTACCAGCAAGTTTTGACCAACGTGGGGAAAACTCGAAATACAGGTATTGAGATCACCTTATCATCAGTGAATATCGACCAGACAAGTGGTTTGAGATGGACCACTGATATGAACTTCACCTCCAACAATGAGCAAATTCTTGAGCTCTTCAATGGCGCTGTTGACGACGTTGGGAATGAGTGGTTCATTGGAGAGCCCCTCAACGTGTTTTTTGACTACGAAAAAGTGGGAATCTGGCAAATCGACGAAGTTGATGAAGCCAGAGATTTCGATAATTCGTTACCGGGTTTCATCAAAGTGGCTGACTTGAATGACAATGGTGTCAGTGATCCCGAGGATCGTAAGGTGCTTGGAACTGACGTGCCTGATTGGCAAATGGGTTTGACCAACCGATTTGAGTACAAGGGGATTGATTTCTCTTTCTTTATGTACTTCCGTATTGGCCAAATGTTGAGAAGCCGTTTCCACGATTCCAACAATAGCTTGTTTGCTCGATACAACAACCTTGATGTGAACTACTGGACGCCGGATAACCCTACCAACGAATTCCCCCGTCCAAACCTGAATCAGGAACGTCCTGAGTACGTATCTACACTGCGCTACTTTGACGGTAGCTTCATGAAGATGCGAAATATCACGTTGGGGTACACTTTGCCGTCTGCTTGGGCTGAAGCGGCTAAGATTGGAAGTGCCAGGATTTATGCCATGGCGGATCAACCTTTCTTCATCGCCTCTTATGAGTCCTTTGATCCTGAAACAGACGATGATGTTGCAAGTAATCAACTGCCATCGTCCAGGGCGTTCTTATTCGGCCTGCAACTTTCATTCTAAACGTGACAAAATTTATCAGAGAAATGAAAAAGTACATTCAACATATATGGGTATTGACGGTCATCGCCTTTCTGGCACCGTCTTGTGAGTCCTTTTTGGAAGAGGAATTAGTAACGGTTATCGCTGCTGATACTTACTATGCAACACCAGACGGTTTTGATGCTGCTGTCAACGCGACCTATGAGTTTTCTCGCCGCTTCTTTGCGCAGGAAATCGGAGGTACGATGACCGTTTTTGGTACTGACATCTTCACCAATGGTGCAGATGGTAGCCACAAGGGCTTCAACCAAT
>JBCCXG010000759.1:0-3292 GCA_039191945.1 Bacteroidota bacterium | reverse complement strand
ATAAGATAGCGCCTTCACGTGACCGCGCTCCTCGGACTGATGTGTAAAAATTGCGTAGTCCTGCACCAATGGCTGCAAGGCTTTGGCGATCATAAACGCGGCACTGGAAATGAAGCCATCCACTAGGATCAGGCATCTTTTGGACGCCGCTGCTAGCATACCCCCGACCATCTCTGCAATCTCAAAGCCTCCAAATGTAGCCAGGATGCGGTCAGGTGCAGTACCTGCTGGTAGATTATGAAATTGCTGAACCTCCTGCAAGGTCCGAAGTTTTTGCTCGAACAGCCCTCCGATCGCTCCGGTACCCTTCCCCACGCACTCCGATAAGGGAAGGTCACATAAGCTGCTCATAATCAGCGATGCGGATGATGTATTGCCGATGCCCATCTCCCCAAAGCCAATGACGTTAGATCCCTTTTCGACCATATCCGAGACAATGTCAGCACCCTTCTGCACCGCCTGTTGGCAAGTTTCGAGGCTCATTGCGGGCTCGTGCCGGTAGTCCTTAGTACCCTGACCCATCTTGGCATGAACGAGCGGTAGCCCCGGATCAAACGTGTGATTGACCCCAGCATCTACTACGGTGATTTGCATTGCTGCAACTCTGGACATGGCATTGATCGCCGCACCCGCGTTTACAAAGTTCATTACCATTTGGTAAGTCACTTCCTGAGGAAAAGGGTTGATGAGGCCGGATGCTGCGATCCCATGATCCCCGGCAAACACCACCACAACCGGCTTTTTCAGGGACGGCGTGAGTGATTGCTGTACTCTTGCGATTTGGAAAGCCAAATCCTCCAATCTGCCCAGCGACCCCGGAGGTTTGGTTTTGTCATTCAACTTAGCCCAAATCTCTTTGTCCAGCGCATTGTTAACAGGCGCAATAGCCTGTTGGAGTGATTCAATCATGGATTTTCCTCGGTCATCTTAGGGTGAGTGGCAGCCCGGAAACCATCATCAAGGCTTTATCGGCTTTTTGTGCGATGAATTGATTGGTCCAACCTTGCAGTTCTACGAATTTCCGTCCGGAATGCGTTTGGGCATGTACGCCCATACCGATTTCGTTGGAGATGATGATCAGCGTAGTGTCCTGAGCAAATAGTTGATCAAGTTCCTGTTTGGCATGCTCGAGGCACGCTTCCACGTCTTCTCCCAGGTCCATGTACCAATTGGTCAGCCACAGGGTGACACAATCCATCACTACCACACGTCCAGCGACATTCAAGGCGCCAATGTTCTTTTCTTCTTCCCAGTTTTCCCAGCGCTCATCGCGCTCGCCCTGATGTCGAGCCACCCTTTGTTCGAAATCGGCATCCCACTTCCTGGCGGTGGCCAAGTAAATAGGTCGGTCAGCCAGGCCTAAGGCCAGCTCCATGCCATATCGGGTCTTGCCGGACCGCTCTCCACCGGATATGTAATAGATCAAAAGTGATAGTTGGTTATGGTGTCTCTTCGAATTTCATGATTCTAACCATCAATCCATAGCGCCATCTCGGACTCTCTTTTGGATCAGAAGCCGTACCTCAACCCAATATTGTAGTTCCGCTCCGCTGCGGTCCATCCAAATCGATCGACATAGTCCGCATCAAAGATGTTATTGATGCTGCCAGAGACCGTCAGTCGGTTGAAGGTATAGGAGACGAAGCCATCGATGAGGTCGTAGGCATCCAGGACAATCTCGGAATTTTCAGGGGTCTCACCTACGTGGAGATGCGTCACTTTCACCAATAGGTTGGCCATTGGGATGGCCGACAGTGTGAAGCCAAATTTGTTTTCTGGGATTCTCCGCAAAATCACATCTTCCGTCCGCGAGTTGGTATGCGTGTAGTGTCCAGACAATGTCAGCTGGGGCAGAAAAGAGTAGCTCGCATTGAGCTCGACACCATCCACTTCGGTTTCACCCTCCAGATTCACGTAAGTGCCGATCGTAAAATCATCATTGAAGACGAAATCGATGAAGTTCTTATCTCTCCGATAGTAATAGACAGCTCCCAATCGAAACCTACCATCGGCTATCCATTCTATTCCTCCTTCGATCGTCTCCGATTCCTGGGGGTCCAGGTCGGGGTTTCCGGCGTCAGCAGCCAGGAAGCCAAAGTCGCCAGCGTAAAGTTGATTGAGCGATGGGGCGAGGAACGCCGTGGCATAGGATCCAAGTACTTTCAGCCGCGTTTCACCCACGTGAAAAATGTAGCTTGGATTCACATTCCAAACAAAGTTGGTGCCGTATTCACTGTGTGAATTCAATCGACCCCCAAGCTGAACATTGAAGTTTTCAACGTCGTAAATGAACGAGACATAGGGATCAATCATCGTGAAGCTTTCGTCGTCGGCATCCTCCGGTTCCCAAACCGGACGCTGAAAGTTGATCCCTCCCAACAGTTTGATTTGATCGGTGAGGTTCTGATCCAGAATGATATCTGCCTGAAAGGTATTGCCATTGAATTCACTGATGCTGCGCACTGTGGGGTCGCTGAAGCTCGGAGAGTCGAAGATGCGCTCATTGGTGTGATAGGAAAAGTTACCTCTGAGGCTTCCTCCGGTCCACTTGTAATTTGTCGACAGTGCCCACTTGAACAGCTCCAGTTCCAATTCGGAGTCGTCGTCACGAAACGCCCCGGCATCGAACCCGCTCTGGACGTTATCATAAGCGCCCATCAAATCAACTTTGAAGTTTTTAGTGAACTGATAACCCACTCGACCCAGAAAATTCAAACTCTCAATGCCGTCATTGTCAAAATCTTCCGTTCCCACTGTGTCGGCTGCAGCTGAAAATCCGTCCGATGACTTGTAAGAACCGCTCACCATATAGGTCAGTCTATCGGAAGTACCCGAAAAATTCGCGTTCGAGGTGAACGTATTGAAGCTCCCATACTCGAGGTTCACGGACCCTGAGGTCATCTCCTTCGAAGCTTCCTTGAGGGTAATGTTGATGACGCCGGCGGCAGCACCAGTCCCGTAAAGGGAACTAAGACCACCTTTGAGCACTTCAATGGATTCGATCTGGTCTAAATCCAATAGACGCAGGTCGAAAGTTTGCGCCAGGCCTGAAGGATCATTGAAAGGAATGCCGTCAATCAGGACCAAGGTTTGCTCACTTTCAGCACCACGGATCCGGTAGCTAATGTTTGTGCCCGGTGTCGCAAAGTTGCCATCTATCTGGACACCCGGGATCTCGTTGAGCAAATCGGTGACATCCTTGCCTCGGTTTTCCTCTATCTGTTTCCGGTCGAGTTTATAGATCGTCTTTCCGGATTTTTCGATGGTCGTTTCTAGTTTATTACCGGTGATT
>JBCCXG010000758.1:0-3296 GCA_039191945.1 Bacteroidota bacterium | reverse complement strand
CTCAGTGGCTACAGTACAGGTTGCCGTCTGCTGTACGCGATAAAAAGTCGTTTGAGATAGGGCAGCGGTTGTATAGCTGTCGGTTGTAGCACCCCCAATATCGGACCAGCTCACGTTATCTGTAGACTGTTGCCATTGGATGGCTACACCGTTTTCGTAGTCCGACAGATTCAAAGTAGTCGTCCCACCAACCGCCAACGCATCATCTAGTGCGTTAACCGTCCCCAATTGGATGGGACACAATTCTTCTTCTCCGACGGTGGTGAAGCTCGCGGGATCACTTTGATTGAAATATTCGGTGCGGATCCAGTTGCTCGATCGGGCAATGGTAGAAAGCTTCAATTCGTCCATCGACCCAACGAAGTCCTCTGGCGTGGTCCCATCATCATTGCGCCCGATGTAAGTGGTAATAGACCCGGGCACATTGACAGGACCGGTGAATGGCGTCGAATTGATCAGCTCACCATTCTTGTACATGTTGATGTTGCTTCCATCGTAAGTCACTGTGATGTACTGCCAGTCAAGATCGACAGAATTTGCACCGCTATTCACGTTTTGCCAGGAGGCATCATAGGCATAGTTCACCCAGCTGTCATTTGAGTTGAGCATCTCGAGCGTCAGACCTCCTACATTGGGTGTAATCTGCTTGTGCATAAATATCCCAGGATCATTTGTAGGTAACTGATCAGGCTTCACCCAAACCTGTATGCTGTAGCCGGTTGTAAAACTCAGCGAAGGGTCTAGTGGCACTTCCAAGTACTCACCTCCAGCGAAGGCTAACCCTCCGGAAATGATTCCATCGGTAGCTGTAGTTCCATTGTTGGAGGCGTTGTTATTGTTCGACGATGCGTCGTCACCGGCATCGTTAAAGTGCCAGACAGCAGCATAGTTTGTATCCCAAGTGGCTGCTGTGGAAGGGTCGCTGATTTCGTCTTTACCGTAGTACAGGTAGATCTCCTTGGACGTTGCGTCTTGCAGGTCCATCGTCACCCACGCAGTCAGAGAACCAGTGGCAGCATCATAATCTTCGATTTCAAAGTTGAGCAGCGTACTCGCGTCACCATCGGTAAATTGAATGTCATATCCGCTTGGGTTTTGTATTCCGGCTAGCAAATCAGGGTCATTGTCAATCTTAATGAGAACAGGAAAATCCGTATGAGCGCCGGCGATTTTTGTTCCATCGAGGGTCAACTTTTTCCGAAAAGCAAAGTCACTAAGAAAAGCTCCCACAATGTCTACACCGACATCTATATTAGACGTGCATCCTTCTGTAACGTTGGCACGGAAATACGTAGTCTGAGTCAGCGCTCCGGTATTTAAGGTCGAGTTGGTCGCGCCAGCGATATCGGTAAATGTGATACTATCTGTAGAGCTTTTCCATTGGATAGTGGCTCCAACTTCGTAGCCGAAGATGGACAAGATTGTACTGTCGCCGCTGGCTATAGAAGCGTCTTGGGCGGTGATTGTACCAGCATCGATCAAACAGTTCTCTGGTGTACCGAGGGTCAGGAAACCCGCTGGATCATTCTGGTTCAGGTATTCTGTTCTGATCCAATCAGCGGACCTTACAACACTAGAGAAACGCGCTTCATCAACCCTACCATCAAAAAACTTGTCGAGTCCGTGATCTTCCGCCCCTATACCTCCATTGCGTGAGGCGGTGTTGGAGGTGCTTGTAACAGACCAACCATCGATGGGAGGACTTAGTAGACTTCCTGCCACTTCGGTGCCATCAATGTAAATTTTCATGTCGCCCCCACCCGTATAATCAATGACCCCGGTCACATAGTACCACACACTCGCAGAGACACTGACATTGTCTTGCTGATAGCCTTCAAATCCATCCCCATCTCCGGGTCGCCCCCCAATTCTGATTCGATCGGAGTTACTATTATTGAACTCAATACTGGCCCGAGACGCATCGACCGAGCCGGTTCCACCGATGGAAGCCGCCATGATGATCTGGTAGTCAGCCAGATCTTCGAAATATACCCAAGCTGATAGGGTAGCTGCTGATACATTTCTCAACATGTCGATGTCATTGGTATATAATAAGTGGTCATTTGTGCCATCCAGATCACGACCGTTCCCAATCACCCCAGCGATCTGCGTCGTACCGTCATTGGTTAATGTAAAGCCATTCGTAGTCGCATCAGATTGATCGGTAGCATCCTCCATATGATGAACGGACTCGTAATTGTTGCTCCAAGTGGCCACATCGCTTTGGTCCGTTGTGACCGCGCTATTGCCGTAATACAAGTAAATCTCCTTGTCGGTCTGATCGACCAGATCGGTCTTCACCCAAGCCACTAGCGCTCCTGATCCATTGTCGTAGGATTGAAGCTCATGGTCAAGTACTGTCGTGCCATCGCTGTCCGCAAATGCGATATCATAGCCATTGGCATTGTTGACGCCAGCTAACAGATCCGTATCGGATGGCAGTGAGATCAATACTGGAAAATCCGTGTGCGTTCCGTAAATCTGTGCGCCGTTTAGGGTAATGGCTTTGCGGCCGGAAAAGCCGTTGAGGAAGGCCGGCACAACATTGACCAATACTCGCTCGCTGCCCGCAACACATCCATTGGTGATTTCTACTCTGAAGAAGGTGGTTTGTGTCAGAGGACCAGCATCTAGTGTCGACGAAGTAGCACCTAGAATATCCCCCCAGCTGCAACCATCCAACGAGCTTTGCCACTGAAGGGTCGCACCGGCATCCTGACCTAAGATCGAAATCTGAGTATTCTCCCCAGAAGCCACTTCTGTCTCATCCGCCAAGACAGAGCCAGTGGCAATGCTACAGTTGTTCTCGATAGCACCGATGGACTGTAAAAACCCACCGACTCCCGGACTGTTTTGGTTGCTATACTCTGTCGCGATCCATTCCGAAGACCGAGCCACTCTGGAGACTCGAACTTCGTCCAAGCTACCGTCAAAATAGTTGAATCGATCTATACCCTGATCCTGTCGACGACCAAAAACAAGGGGTTCCGCGAGCACCGGAGTCTGTATGGATCGGGTCTCGGTCGCACTTCCCTCTTCCACTCCGTCAACGTACACCTTCTTGAATGCCCCGTCGTAAGTCACTGAGATGTGATGCCACGTGGTCCCGCCGGTGGTCAAAGCGGTAGTCGAAGTGACAAAAGACTGATTATCGTCGTCGTGGAGTATCTCGAAAAGTATCTCGGAGCTGTTGTTAAAGAGGACACCATAGCTGATGCTGCCTGAGCCGAAGTCATCCATATTCCGGAGCAGGATGCGATCAAAAGACCCCACTGTGCCTGGCTTGATCCAGAATG
>JBCCXG010000757.1:0-3299 GCA_039191945.1 Bacteroidota bacterium | reverse complement strand
GCGTAGTCCTGATAGGTGATACCGCCAAAGGCCCCTCGAGGATCAAACTCCCGTGGCTCATAATCATCATCGGGGAGCTTAATGAAAGAGTGGTGGGTTCTGACCGTCACCGCCCGAGGTGAAGGCGTCACTGAAGTGATCCAGTTGTTTTGCGGAGTGCCCTTGAAGGTTAGAATCGATTCGAATTCGGTGTTTTCAGGGAAGTTCATTGTCCCTGGCATGTACACGGTTGACCTGGCAGCATCGATGCTGTAAGTGCCTTGCTTGGTCCTTTTGAGGCGCTCGGACACGCGATGGGAGTCCTGGAGCAGGAAGCTGGTGATATCCACGAGCGCTGAGCCGGCCTCTTGGAGTTCAATTTTGAAACCTCCAATCGTGGAGGAGGCGAATGCCTCTTGTACAGACTTCACTTCGTCATTGTTTTCGCTGACGGCACGGTAGTCCTGGTTGGGTTGGATGAGCAATGCCTTGGGTCCATGTTTTTGGAATTTGACCACACGGTCTTCCCCCAATTGGCCACGATCCAGTCCGATATCATTAGAACCGACACCAGCAGCTAGCGAGTTGACATACAAAAACTCTTGATCCCATTTGTCGATATGAAGGAATATTTTGCCTTTCTTCTCGTCCCAATAGAAATCGAAGTAGCCTTCGAATTTTTGCATACCTTCGGTGAACGTGGAGATCGTCTTCTTCGCAGGGGCCTCTTGTTGACCTTTCTTCTTTTGGCCCACGGAAGGGGCAAGCAAAAACAGCAGTGCCGTGCTGAGGGTAAGTAGTTTTTTCATAATCCTAGTGACCTATGTCATTACCAATATAGCAAAAACTGTCTCTTGGAATCGCTCTATTTCGTAGCGGTGGTGCCACCGCCGGACATTCGGGAAGAAATCACTGCTTTCAAGCAATATTGTGCGGAGCACTTCGGGAGCAAGCACGCTTTGCGATCCCCTCCGCACATCACGCTCCACATGCCTTTTAAGTGGAAAGACAAGCGCCTGCAGCAACTCAAAACCACGTTGAATCGCTCGGTTTTTGAGAGGAGTCTATTTGATATCAGCTTGCAAGATTTCGACTTTTTCGAACCCCGCGTAGTCTTTGTTGATGTGGTGACCAACCTTTCGCTTTTGAGATTACAGAAACGAGTCGTGCAGGAGATGAAGTCATTACACATCTTCAACGCCAATCACAAGGACCGACCCTTCCATCCTCACATGACGGTAGCGTTTCGCGATCTGAAAAAGTCAGTTTTTCCGGAAGCGAAAAGACATTTCTTGCAAAGTGAGTACAAAGCATCCTTCCAAGTGGATCACATCGTCCTGTTGAGGCACGAACAACATCGATGGCAGGAGTTCGATCGTTTCGATCTGGCTAGCCCCCCCAATTGACCTCGTCTACGGTCTTTTTGGTCGTCAATCTTAGGCTCTTTACTTTACCTTCTCTGCGGATGTGGACGAGATTTTCTTGATCGGGGAAAATTTCGGTCATGATACTACTGGTCACCTCCAGCGCCTCCAAAGACTTGACTTTTTTGCCTTCCAGGTAGCACCACATTACGTCGCGGTCAAATTCCAACCCTAGATATTCTAGTGTTACTGGCTTTTTGCCCATCAAACTAAAGTGCTGTTTGAGGTACTTTTCCACCTCCTCGTTCAAATACGTCTTGTCCGCATTCATGATATCAAGGGTCTTATTGTCAGAAAAGGTCTGCAACGTCTCTTCAAAATCATCTAGGAACAATCGGACGCTGACCTGTATGACTTTTTCATCAGGTTTGTGGACGATTTCTGTTACACTGATGTGGAATGGGTGCAAACTCCACACCATTGAAAACAAAAGAGTGGAAATATGTGAAAATGCCTGGATCATCCTCTCGTGGAATGTTATTAGGAACCTAACTTCGTGAAAGCAAAAATTGTGAAATAATTACATAATTGCTTTCAAGCCATGTCACAATTCGAACTCTATTTCGGCTTAGGCCTGGATCATATCTTAGATGTTAATGGATACGATCATATCCTATTCGTTATTGCCCTAGCTTGTTTGTATTCTATTCAAGAGTGGCGTCGCGTGCTGATATTGGTCACGGCTTTCACTCTGGGTCATTCCATCACCTTGGCATTGGCCACACTCAAGTTTGTGGTAGTCGATACCGAATTGGTGGAGTTTCTCATTCCCGTGACGATTGTGATCACAGCCATATCTAACCTGTTCAATAGCTCCAGCGGCACCAAATCCTCAAAGCTTTTGAACGCAGTGTATGCTGGGGTCTTCGGATTAATCCATGGATTAGGCTTTTCTAACTACCTCAGGAGCCTCCTTGGCGGAGAGGAATCCATAGTAACCCCCCTATTTGCCTTTAATGTAGGATTGGAGGTAGGCCAAATAATTATCGTTTTGATCTTTCTAGGTGTGGCATTTATCTTCGTTGGCCCTTTGAAGGTTCCTCGGCGCTATTGGAAAATCATTATCAGCGTCATCGTAGCTGTGGTAGGGTTGAAGCTAGCCTTCGATGCCATCTACTGGTAGCCTTCAAGAGCTGAAGCTAAACCAATAATTGACATGAAGAGAACATTATTACTACTGTTTGTCCTCAGTGGAGCAGGGGCCTTTGCCCAGCACGACACCGAGTGGGATAGGAAATTTGAGCAACTTGGGACTACACTCCCCACTCCCAATACTTACAGAACCGCTTCCGGTGCCCCCGGCCGGGATTACTGGCAACAAAAGGCCGACTACAAGATGTCGATCACGCTCAACGACGACAATCAGAGCATCAGTGGTAGTGAGAACATCACTTACTACAACCAATCACCTGACGAATTGCCCTACCTATGGCTTCAGTTGGATCAAAACATGCGTGCCCCAGACTCGCACAGTCCGCTGATCGGTACGGATAAGATGTCGGAAACTGTCAACACGGCGCAGCTACGAGACTTTGCCAGTGACTTCGAAGGAGGATTCAAGATAGCTACGGTAACAGATGATAGTGGCAAGGAGCTGAGGTACATGATCAATAAGACCATGATGCGTATTGATCTGCCGCGGCCTTTGAAAGCAGGGGGTAATGTATCCTTCAAAATTGATTGGTCCTACAATGTGAACAATCGCGCCGATGACGGCGGGCGATCAGGCATGGAGTTCTTTCCCGAAGATGGCAATTACTTGTATACCATAGCACAATTCTTCCCAAGAATGGCGGTCTATGACGATGTGGAGGGTTGGCAAAACAAGCAATTCTTGGGGCGTGGCGAGTTTGCCTTGACTTTTGGTGACTACGAAGTGGACATCACGGTTCCTTC
>JBCCXG010000756.1:0-3300 GCA_039191945.1 Bacteroidota bacterium | reverse complement strand
GTGATCTGAAGGGCATAGGAACCAGATGCGTCAATATGAAAAGTCTCAAATATGCCGCGGGTATCATTGAAGAATCGTAGGCCCACACCTGAGCTGGCGCCAATGGGATTATCGAGCCCAAAACTGAGCAGGCTTGGAGCCCGGTCCACCGACGTAAATCTACTCTTGTAGCTTGCAAATGCTTTCGTCCCTATGTAGTTACCCGCCCGTGCCGCATTGAAAGAATAGGGATTGACAGAGTGCAGGTTGCTGAAAGGAAAAGTGAGCTGTGCATGAGCAGAGGGAAGCAGAAAGCTCACGGCCAAGGCCAGGAGTGTCAGTTTGCTGTTCATCGTACCAGAGAAATTGTACCGCTGAACTGCTCAGGTCGCTCAGGGTGGGTAAAGACATATAAATAGACGTCCGCCGGCAGTGTGTTTCCTTTGTATTCGCCTTCCCAGTCATTTTGATAATCGACTGTTTCGAAGACCTGCTCACCGTAGGTATTGAAGATCACTAAGCGAAAACCCGCTAGCTCATCGATATTGTTGACCATCCAGGCGTCGTTGATTCCATCCCCATTAGGCGAAAAGAAGTTTTCGGCGTCAATTTCGATCACTGGCGCTTCCGGAGGCAAGATCGGATTGGGTGATAGCAGCAATGGGTCAGAGTTTTGTCCGAGGATGGCATTGGCTTCGAAGGCCACTTGGAAATACACGTCAACCTCCGTATTCGTGTCTGCGTGGTACAATCGGAAAGCCACCGAATCTCCAGCACTGCTGTTACTAAAGACTTGCAAAAACACAAGGTAGACACTGTCAGCACTCTCCAGGGGCTGTGAGTTGGTCACCCCTCGGATCTCTCCATTGATCAGTGCCGCTACCTGGTCATTTTCATTACTTGATGCTATACTATCAAAATACAACTGACCAACGATCGTCATCGACTCGGAATACAATGATCGATCAAAATCCCAATTGGGTTGGGCGGCAAGTGCCAGGCCGTACAGCAAGACTATGATGGAGAGCGTGATTTTCATAGCTTAATCATTTTGGTGACGGAAGTCTCGCCGTTTTGTCGAAGTCGCAAGAGGTAATTGCCTGTCTCCAATAATGCGTCAACGCCGTCGATTTTGATGACCGTATTCCCCGAGGGCACATACTCAAGGGTTCGGGTGGATATCACTTTTCCTGATAGGTCTAAAATATCCACATTGACCTGTCCTCCCTGGTGCAGGTAAAAGGCCAGCTCCAGATGATCATGGACCGGGTTGGGATACATGACCAGGGGATCATAAGCACCCAACCTGAAGATGTACGGTTCCTGCAGACTGCCCACGAGCAAGTCTCTTGTGGCGGGCATCGTGTTGTCCAGGCTGGCGATCCTTTTGAGGTCTTGGTCCAGCAGGGCAAATCGGATGGAGCCAGACCGCCCACCGGTGCCGACGGTTAGGAAGTGATACATCCTTCCATCATTACGCGGTACCCGCGAGGATACACCGACAAGGTCGCCTTCCACGTAGGCACCGATCAAGTGGTTTTGTTGTGACTCCGATCCCTCTAACATTGCGATGACCGTCATATTGCTTTCCTCGGTCGCCAGGAGTTCAGCTCCGCGACCCCGGTTGGCGACCCGGCTGCTATTGAGAATACTGTTCTGAGGATAGGTCAAACTTCCTGTGTTTGATGCATTCAGCATGTAACCCTCTCCGGGCCGCAAAAATGTCAGACTTCCCAGCCAACCCAAATCGTCGTCATAGACGGCAAATGCGGACTGGTTCTTGATCAGATCGCCCTCTGTAGATTCGAGACTGGCCAGGGCCTCGCCAATTTCCATATTGAACTGCGGAAGATAGCTGATCCAATTCCAGCCGGTGTTGATGGCAACGGGCACCTGAGCAACGCTGACGGGTATGCCGAGAACGGCTAGTGTATCCGCATTCGATAGCCTCAATTTGTACAATCTTGTCACGTCGATCGGCAGATTCCCTTCCCATCCCGTCAGGTCGTCATAGACGGCTAATCCGTCACTCCCGGGTCCCAGCAGACTTTTCATTCGATCCCCATTTTCCGCATTCAGACCCCCCAGCAAAGCGTTCAAGTCGCTGTACCGCTCAGAGTCTACATTGAAGGATATCCAGTTCCAACCGGCCTTCAAAGGGATTCTCTGTATGATCTTATCCGTCGCTCGAAACAGTATCGGCGAGGAAGGTGTCCCAAAGGATTGGTTTTGCAGGAAGTCAATCGATAGTTGCGGGGGGCTGCCCGTACTGAGTACTATTTCTGCCTCTCCGTGGATTACTCCGATGCTTGCATCCCAGATTTGGAAGGCGACCTGCTCTCCGGTGGCTTCGTTGCTGTAGACGGTCAGGAACACTTGGTAGAGGTCCAACTCCGGGATCAACTGGAGGTTGGCGACACCGCGCACTTCATCCCCTACGAAAGCTGCCACGATATCATCACGATCGGTGCTGACTACCCCGCCAATTTCCACAATACCAACAAAGCTCATGGAGAACTGATAGTCTTCAGGGTTCACGTCCCATGCCGGACGGGGGCTGATCACGTTGAGGTCAATTCCCAACTTTTCATCAAAACCGAAATCCGATCGCAACAGGATGTCCTCCTCATAGAATCCGGTATTGAGCCCAGGATTCACGGTCAGTGTGATCGTCTGGGATCCAGTAGGGGCCAGGGTGCCAGATTGAGGACTAGCCGTGAGCCAAAGGGGCAGGTTTTCGATCCTAAAGTTCTCTTCAGTGCCGCCGAGGTTTACGATGTCTATGGTGAAAGAAAGCTCTTCACCGACGGGCTTTTCGAGCGCAAGGAAATCCTCGCTCCACTTCACCTGATTCTGATCTATGAAGGCTGTCCAGGAAACCGGAGACGCCATGCGGTTCTCAAATAGGTCCTCTACGCCTTCTACCGTTATGGTGAGTACGGTACGCTCAATCTGAGCCGCAAGTCGCTCATCAGGAATGATGATGATCGCATCGTCGTTGACCACCCATGAGAAATTGACGTCCTCGACCGGCCGTGCCAGTTTGATATTGGGCGTTACGGCAGTCAGGTTGGGTCCGCCAGAGAGCAGTCCTTCGCCACCGCCACCGGGAGGGTTGGAAAGTTGCTCGTCAAAAGAGGGCACCAAAACATTAACCCCGACGGATATTTCAAACGCCTCAAAAGGATAATAGGCTACGAGACCTCGTTCATCACCTAGCAATCGGTGATTCATGTCGAGCAACAGTTGCTCGCGACTACGATCGAGGGTCCAGATCCTGAATTCATCGATGTGCCCGTCAAAATACTGATCAAAAATCGT
>JBCCXG010000755.1:0-3301 GCA_039191945.1 Bacteroidota bacterium | reverse complement strand
CGTACCGATTGTTACTCCAGAGGACTACATCGTCAATGGGACTGACCAGGTTGTGATCATCCACCACGCCTCCGATGACTCAAGGAACCACCTTGACGCCATAAGTCAGACTTCCTCTGCAATCCAGTGCTTTGACAAAGTACTGCATCAGTGGATAGTTGTAGCTCGCAAAGTCGATGTGAATCTCCCGGTTGTTCGTTTCGAAGACGTCGATGAATGATTTGGATTCAGCATCCTGAACGACAACAAGGTGACTGCGCTCGTATCTCGCATCTGGATTGGACCACCTCACTTTCGAAGGCTCATTGCTCCTTTCTTTGATCGTGAGCATAGGCTTGTTGAAGACCTTTATCCTGTCTGCTTCATAATGCCTATTTGATCCGGGTACCATCATCACTTTGTACCTGAATTTGCACCCCAGTAAGTGCTTCGATCTCAAAACATGCTTCAGGCTATCGTGGACCTCATGTCTTCTGTAATCCAGGGTCATGAGAGAATCGATGTTGTACCTTCCTGGTTTGAGGTGAGGATTCACGTAGGTAACGGACTTGAGCAGTAATTCGCCGTTTTGTTTTACGGTGACGATGTCTTTACGATCTACGCGCTCGTACTTTTTGATTCTTTCTCCATTGTCACGGTATGACTTCCTGGCCTTGATCACTTCGTAATATTGACAATACGAGAGGGTACTGCCCAGCGAGAAAAACAAAAAGAAAGATAAAGCAAGTGCTCTCATTCACTTTTCGCTTTGGAACCGTAAGCATTAAGATGATAGTGACACACGGTCACCGGGAAGGTGCATCAAGCCACTTTACTTCGACCTATTGTAATACTCCAGCGCCTTGGGCATGTTTTTGTTCAGATCACTGATCCGCGTGTCATGAGAAGGGTGTGTGCTCATAAATTCAGGAGGCGCCTGACCTCCACTGTTTGCGGACATTCGCTGCCAAAAGGAAGGCGCTTGCCTCGGGTCGTATCCCGCCAAGGCCATGAAATAGAGTCCTAACTCATCCGCTTCAGATTCGTGCGTTCGAGAGAATTTCAATATGCCTAAGTTGGTGGCGGCTCCAGCTCCCTGCAGTATCATATCACCCGTCAGAGAGGCACCTCCGCCCCCCAAGGCAATGGAGGCGATACTCAGCCCTGTTTGGGCAGCAAGGGTCTGGCTGATTCGCTCTCGACCGTGATTGGCAATGGCGTGGGCAATTTCGTGCCCCATGACAACCGCCATACCTGTCTCATCTTTGGTAATGGGCAGAATACCTGTGTAAAAAGCTACTTTCCCCCCGGGCATGCACCATGCATTGACCGTGTTCTCATCAATAAGAATGTACTCCCACTCGTAGCCGTCCAATGCATCGCTCAAGTTTCTTTCTCGAAAATACTGCTCAACGGCCCTTTGGATCTTTACGCCACATCGTTTCACCATGGCGGCATCACTGCCTGCGGTGACAACCTTGCTCGTTTTTTTTACTTCATCGTACTGATCATAACTCATGGGCAGCACTTGATTGTTGGGCACGAGACTTAGTTGCGAACGACCAGTGATGGGCACTTTCGCACATTGTGTGGAAACGACGAAGATCGCTATGATCAGTAGAAATGACTTGGCCTTTCTTCTCATGATATTCGACAGTTGAAATTTACTCAATGATACGTGCTTCGCAGGGCATTGGCAAGCTCTTCATGTCCTCAGTTTCGAATCTTTATTCGAGGGCTAGACCTGCGCGGGGGTGCGCTGCCTCTCTCCACTACCTTGATCAGCGTGCCCTTTTGGACTTGTTCATTGAGTTCCATCCCGTTGAGTATGGCCAGCTCCTGATGGCGGTTGGAGGGCATGTTGAAACTGGACATCACGCTTCGAAAGGTACCGGATTGTTTCACCTCCTTCACGCGGACACGCTCCGGCTCCCGATTGATTTTTGAAGGGTCTTGCAGCGAACGAAACCCCCGAAAAGTGTTATCAAACGTCGACTGGTATCTGCCGAATAACTGCTGTTGGGCGAGGCCCGTGAATCGATAAATTCGCCCATCATACTGGATGTGTAGCATTTGCAATCGGACTTCTGCGTTGAGATCTGCTATCGTTTCGAGGGCTTGGTTTCCGCCCACGCTCACCCGATTGCTACTGAGGACCTGCAGATTATTGGCCTGTATCGCTTCCTGCTCTGCTGCCGCAAGTGACTGCTGTCCGGACAATGTAAATACCACCGCTACGTGGCCTTCACGGGGCGCCATTTCCACTTGGGCTGGTGTATTAACGACTTGCCAGCCTCCTGGTACCGGAAATTGAAACCTTAGTTCGGGATGATAAAAGCGGCCCCCCTCTACGTACCCTTGGTTAGGGTCCTCGCCATAGACAATCCCGTCGATCATACGGAGATAGGAGTTTCTGTTGGTCTTGAGGTTACTGCGTTTTTTACTGCTTTGAGCCTTGAGCGCTAGCTGATGGACCCGATTATAGCGGTCTCCGGGATCGGGATGCGTGGACAAGATTGTGGGTATCGAGGCACCAGATTGCGCTTGCAGCCGTTGGATTGTGCGGAAAAAATTGGCCATCTCATGGGCATCGTATCCCACAGCCGTCGAGTACTCTACCCCCAACTTGTCGGATTGACTTTCGTGACTTCTGCTGAATTGCATGAACAACAACTGCAACCCTGCTGAGGCGAGGTCAGCGTATTGTCGGAAGTCCTCAGATACCGCAACGCCCACCACAAATCCTAGCTGGGCCAGCATTTGTTGGCTGTATTGCCGGGCGGAGTGCCTGGCTGTGACGTGGCCAATCTCATGCCCAAGTACACCTGCAAACTCTGCCTCGTTGTTGAAGTGAGCCATGATGCCTCGAGTGAAGTAAACGTAGCCGCCGGGGACGGCAAAGGCATTGACCACGGGGGAGTCCACGATTCGAAATTGGAAGGGTAGCTGTGCACGGTGACTGACCCGCGCCATGTCCTGACCTCTAGAAGAAATGAAGGACTGTAGTCTTTGGTCGTCATACACGCCAAATTGACGAACAACTTGCGGATCGTAGGATGCTCCCAGGGCTTTTTCCTGGGCCACAGACATCAACATGAACTCCTTCTTACCGGTCACCGGGTTGCGTGCGCAAGCCAAAGAGAGCAAGAGGGTCGCAGCTATAAATAGGAGGTTCCAAGAGCGGGAATAGCGTTTCATCATCATGGTTTTTGGCCAGGAGCTATGACCCTGGGGTTGGTTACAACCTTGAAAAATAGCATGATGGCGACGATTGCCCAATCATTGACTTCGAAATTTAGCGGATTATATACCGGGTCGCTTT
>JBCCXG010000754.1:0-3303 GCA_039191945.1 Bacteroidota bacterium | reverse complement strand
GCAAAAAGGAGTGAACGTGAAGACACGACACCCTGGCGCAAGAAACTTATCAGCGAAAAAGGAAAACGTAGCAGTAAACTCATGCTTTGGAACTGCGATCTAGGAGTTACATCCTTTCTTCACGCTCGACTCCACAAATTCGACATCATCTCTATATGCAATACCCGACTTACTACCATTACCACTACCAATGGACACTTTCCACTGGCAAGCAATCGGAAAGAAAATACACTGGTATTTACTCAGCACGAAGGGGAATTTTACCAATACATTCCGGTCATGGAGGAGACCTACAACCACCTATACGAAGCGATGAAAAAGAGCGGCAATCGCACCCAAGAAAACCGCTACTATGCAGAATACATGGAGTGGCACCGCCGCAACCCCCAGACACCGCTTGCCACTAAAACGTCCCTCTGGCTACATAAGATGTCAAGTAGCTATGGACAAGACTGGATCAGGGGGGCTATCGTAGCCACCTTAGTTGCGCTGTTTTTCTACAACATACTTTTGATCACCTCTGGTTTCGACTTTGGGATAGCCTATCTGAAATCACCACATATCGAGTATCATCTGGGGCACTTCTTTCTCTTTATCCTTCCCATACACCGAACGAATTTCCTAGGTTTTGAAATGCCAGACCTAGCCCTAATGGTGGACTTCTTTGCTCGCCTGGCCATAGGGTTTATGATCTACCAAACCATCACTGCATTCCGTCGTTTTTCTAAGCGGTAAAGGACCGATTTCAGCTATTACAGGAGGACAAAAGCTTCACCAACCGTCCTTTTAGAAAATATCAATGGAATCCTCACCCCCTTTGCTCCTACCCTTCCTCCGGTCCGTGCGACGGCGCTCCTTGCGCTTGATCTCTTTTGATTAATCCTCATGCCCGAGAGCAGGTAAAAACACATTGTTCACAATCATATAGGGTATTCTATCCTTTTCGGAGTTGTAGGCACCTCCGCTGAAGACTGCAACCATCTCCAATTCAGGAATCACTATGATCAATTGGCCGCCATTACCCATCGCATTGATAGAAAGGAAGTTCCTTTGTTCACTACCCAATGGGAAATTCCACCAAAGGAAGCCGTAGTCTGATTCGGCCAGCGTGACCTGCTTCGTCGTGGATTGCTCGATCCAGGCTTCGGAGATGATGCGTGTCCCATTCCAAGTACCCTTGTTCAGGATCAGCTGACCAATTTTTGCCATATCTCGGGGCGTCATGTAGAGCCGTTTGGCTGCGGGCAAAACCTCCTTCTTCGACGTATGTCCCCATTGCACGTTGGAGATACCCAATGGTTCGAAAAGGTACTGATTGGCAAACTGGTCTATGGGCATTCCCGAAGCCTGGCTAACGATTTCTGCCAGCATCACGGTACCCATCGAACAGTAACTGGGTACCGTCCCGGGATCGTGTTTCATAGGCAGGTCCAGGGTGTACTGCAGCCAATCGCTCTTTTTGTAGACCCGGTCCTCTTGCCCTTCGGACTTTTTGTCCCAGTCGTTGCAATCAAGACCGGTGGACATGGTCAGCAAGTGGCGTAGGGTGATGGTTTCTTTCCTGGGATCGAGATTCTTTTGTGGAATCGGATCCTCGAGGTATTTAGAGATGGGATCGTCGATAGCTTGGATGATGCCTTTGTCCAGGGCAATTCCGACCAATAGGGACCGGATGCTTTTCGTAGCCGACCGCAAGTCATGCGTTGTCGTGGTTGTCTGGTCGGCAAAGTACTCCTCGAGTACTAGTGAGCCGTCTTTGACGAGCAAGATGCTATGGATTTCGTGTTCACCTTCCGCCATTTGCTCAAACAAGCTTTCAATACCGGTAGTGTCAATGCCCATCTTTTGTAAGTGATCTGTGGTCCAGCCATCACCACGGTCTGTCGGTGCGGAGTATTGGTAACGAGATTGAGCCTGCATTTGGAAGCTAAAAGCAAGGAGCGCGGCAAAGAGCAGTTGGATAGGTTTCATAAGTTGCGGATAAGTCTCCTCCCACTAACGGCTATTTCTTATCGGTGTCCGAACCTCCGTCGCTGTTTTATGAAACTTTAAGACTATTTATAGTTATTCACAAAGAGCCCTCTGATTTCAATAATACGCGCTGCTGGCGACTATTTCACCGTAACTTCGCCCGAAACTCAGTACCAGGTGGCCAAACCAAAGACCGTCTTTGTCTGTCAAAACTGCGGCGCAGAATCCCCCAAGTGGCTGGGAAAATGTCCGGCTTGCGGAGAGTGGAATACCTACGTGGAGGAAATCAAACAGGACGCCACCGCACCACCGCTTTGGAGTACCGCCGCTACGGAGAAGCGCGCAACTCCGCAAAAGATCCAAGACATTGCTACTGAAGCTTACTTGCGGTACGGTACTGGTGATGGTGAACTCGATCGGGTCTTAGGCGGGGGTGTGGTGAGTGGATCGCTGATACTCCTAGGTGGTGAGCCGGGCATTGGTAAATCTACCTTGCTCTTACAGTTTGCGGTTTCGGTCCAGGATCAAACGGTTTTTTACATCTCGGGGGAAGAAAGTCCTCGTCAGATCAAAATGCGAGCGGAGCGTATCGGGATCTCCAGTGACCGATGTTTTTTGCTGGCGGAAACCAGCATCGAAACGATCTTCAATCAACTCGCCCAGACTCGAGCGGATTACGTCATTATTGATTCGATACAGACTTTGCACACTTCGAGGATTGACGCCGTTCCAGGCTCTATTTCTCAAGTGAGGGACTGTACGGGGCAATTGATGCAGTACGCCAAACAGAACGAAGTCACGGTTTTCCTCATCGGCCACATTAACAAAGAAGGCAGCATCGCCGGGCCGAAAGTCCTTGAGCATATGGTAGACACTGTATTGCAGTTTGAGGGTGATCGTAACTTGACCTACCGCATTTTGAGGACCATCAAGAATCGTTTCGGTTCGACCTCCGAGCTAGGTATTTATCGGATGGTCGAGAAAGGCCTGCAGGAGGTGAAAAACCCCTCCGAAATCCTACTTTCTGATCAGCAGTCCCAAAGCTCTGGTGTGGCAATTGGCGCCTCGATGGAGGGCAATCGGCCTCTATTGATCGAGGTTCAGGCGCTAGTGAGTCCTGCGACTTATGGAACTCCGCAGCGGAGTACCACGGGATTTGATGTAAAACGCTTGCACATGTTGCTGGCCGTCTTGGAGCGCAGGTTGGGCATCCGGCTTAGCACACAGGACGTCTTCCTCAACATCACCGGAGGCATTCGAGTCCATGATACGTCTTTGGATCTGGCGGTGTGTGCCGCGGTCTACTCATCCTATCACGATTTGATACTTCCT
>JBCCXG010000753.1:0-3308 GCA_039191945.1 Bacteroidota bacterium | reverse complement strand
GATCATCTCATCGAGCGACCCGCCTTTCACATTATTCTCTTTGCGCTGCTGTCGCTTCTCAGCCTTCTCCATTTTCCTTCGCTGCTTCTCCTTGGCTCTCTGAGCCTTCATAAAACTATTTTGCGATCTAGCCATTCACTTCCTTTCTTCCTAACATATGTACAATCAGGTTTCCATCTGAAACCTGGAAAATCTTCTACTCTTCTGCAATTCTCCAAGGCTATTGGTTAGAAGCCATTAACCTCTTAGGAGGTGCAAAAGACACTACATGGTGAGTTGAGTGGTTCGTAGATCTGGTGGAGTAGTGAAGACGGCTAGCAGACAGGCGGTTTAAGTAAAGATTTGCTTGGTATAAATCGATATCTGTCAATAGTCTCTCTGCCATCTAAAGGTAACTCCAACCTATAATACAATGAGAGGGCTAAAATGATTCCGTCAAGTCGGAAATTCTTTCAGATAAATTCCAATAACTCATTGAAAGAATTCTGCGCAACCCATTGATTATCTGCAAATAGCAAAGATAATTCTTTTTTTCGAAATAAGCGGAAAACGGGCTGCTAGGTGGTTTTTGGCTTGTTTCTTCGCTTCTTACGCCGTCCTCCTGGGGGTTTAGGGTCATATTTTGGCCCTTCCCCGATTTCGGCGGGCAATTTGGCTTTGATGACTTCGCTACCCAGGAGTTTTTCGATTCGAGCAAATTTCGATTGCTCTTTTTGTGTGATGAGGGTGAATGCGGCACCTTTTGATGCCGCCCGGGCGGTCCGCCCAATGCGGTGAATGTAGTCTTCACCTTCCTTGGGGACGTCGTAGTTAACGACCAGCTCGATATTGTCGATATCGATCCCGCGAGACAGGATGTCTGTCGCTACCAGGATGTTGAGTTGTTTTGACTTGAAATCATTGAGAATCGCTTCCCTTTGGTCTTGTTCCAAGTCGGAATGAATGCCTTCGCTCTTCAGGCCCAGGGATTGCAGGGCTTTGTTGAGCTCCTTGGTCGCGTCTTTGGTACCCGCAAAGATGATCACGCTGGTAAGCTTCTTCCGCGTCAAAAGAAACTTCATCAGGGCCACTTTTTGGTCTTCATACACGCAAAATGCCGCTTGTACAACCCGTTCGGCGGGCTTGGAAATCGCTATCTTGACCTCTTCCTGATCGGTCAGTACCTGATCCATCAGCGCTCTGATTTTTGGGGGCATAGTCGCCGAAAAAAGCAGGGTCTGTCGCTCTTGGGGCGTATGAGAGATGATCCGCATGATATCTTGATTGAAGCCCATATCAAGCATTCGATCGGCTTCATCCAAAACGAGGTATTGCAACTTACTGAAGTCTACATAAGGCATGGAAAGGTGTGCAATAAGGCGCCCTGGCGTACCAATCACAAAATCAGCTCCTGTTACCAGTGCTTGTTTTTCACGACTGAAACTGTCTCCGTCGTTGCCTCCATAGATGGCAATGGAGCTTATTGGCGTGAAGTAGGAGAGACCCTCCAATTGTTGGTCGATTTGCACCGCCAACTCCCTGGTCGGGACCACGATCAAGGCTTTCACTGCCTGATTGTCTTCGGAGTTGATGATTTTATGGATCAAAGGGAGTAGAAACGCGGCGGTCTTGCCAGTTCCAGTTTGCGCGGACCCAATGATGTCTTTCCCTGCGAGGATCTTTGGTATGGCCTGTTCCTGAATGGGCGTCGCCTCCTTGAAACCGATTGCCGCAATGCCCTGCACCAGACGCTCATCCAAACCAAACGATGTAAATTCCAAATACTACAGTTTAAATCAGTTCTTAAAAAATCTTACGAAATTGGGAATATTCCCTCATTTACATGCTTTGTTACTCTCGTAATAAGTAGTCCAAAGCGATCAATAGAGGTGTGGGTTGGAATGTTTGTACATACAAATATGGCCTGAACCTCCATCTTATCATAGTATTTTTTTCTTTTTGGTGTTTCCGTAGTCCGTCATCTAACTTCGGGAAATGAATTACTTGTCCGTAGAGGGATTGTCAAAAAGTTATGATGAGCGACAGCTCTTCAGCGATTTGACATTCGGGATTGCGCAGGGGCAAAAAGTGGCCTTGGTAGGTGTCAATGGCTGTGGGAAGTCCACCCTGATGAGGATCATTGCCAGCCTCGACGCGCCGGATCAGGGTGTGGTATCCTTTCGGAAGGATCTGACGGTGGTCATGCTGCCGCAGAATCCGCGGTTCAATGATGAGGACAAAGTGGTAGAAGCAGTATTTGAAGGTGACAATGAGATACTCTCGCTCATTCGTGACTATGAGGTCGCTCTGCACCAGACGGAGCGCAACCCAACCGATGCGCCCGATCTCACGCCACTATTGGAACGAATGGACGCCCTCAATGCCTGGGAGTACGAGAGTGACGTGAAGCAAGTCCTGGGAAAACTAGGTATTCATGATTTTGATCAACTGCTGGGGACCATGTCAGGGGGTCAAAGAAAGCGGGTAGCGCTTGCTCAGGCGCTGGTCCTTAAACCTGACTTTTTGATTCTCGATGAGCCAACCAACCACCTCGATTTGGAGATCATCGAGTGGCTAGAGGACTTTTTGGCCACCGCTAACCTGACGCTGCTGATGGTGACCCATGACCGTTACTTCTTGGATCGTGTCACCAATGAAATATTCGAGATCGACAACGGTCAACTGTTCAAATACAGCGGAAACTACAGTGCCTTTCTGGAGCAAAAGCACGAGCGCGAAGAGATGGAGCGCGCAACGGTAGCCAAGGCCAAGAACCTGTACAAAACAGAGTTGGAGTGGATGCGCCGGCAACCCAAAGCAAGAGGTACGAAAGCAAAGTATAGGATAGATGCCTTTCATGACCTTGAGAAGACGGCGTCAAAACAACTTGACAAAGCAGAAATGCAGGTCAAGCTCAAGACGGAGAGGCAAGGCAAAAAGATCCTCGAGATCGACAAAGTCTCAAAGACCTTTGGAGGCCAACCATTGATTTCCGATTTCGAGTACGTCTTCAAGAAGCAGGATCGAATTGGGATCGTAGGCCCCAATGGGGTAGGGAAATCTACCTTGTTAAAGATGATCGCGGGAGATGTCGAGCCCGATGCCGGCAAGCTCGATTTCGGTATCAATACGAAGATTGGTCACTACACGCAGGAGGAGCTGAATTTTGACCCTGGTAGACGTGTGTTGGACATTGTGCAAGAGGTGGCAGAGTCCATTAAGCTGGCTGATGGTTCGGAGGTCACAGCCTCTCAGCTTCTCAATCAATTTCTCTTCCCACCCAAGATGCAGTACAATGTTGTTGGCAAGCTAAGCGGCGGTGAGAGAAG
>JBCCXG010000752.1:0-3313 GCA_039191945.1 Bacteroidota bacterium | reverse complement strand
TTTGACCCGTTGCTAGCTTCTGATTCTGCAGGTGTCATCCTCAATGAAAGCGCCATTGCCCGTTTTGGATTCCTACTGGAAGAAGCAGTGGGCCGCCAACTCAGAACTACACCGCAATTTCCAATTTTCGGCATGCAAGAGTTCAAGATCATTGGCGTCGTGAAGGATTTCCACTTCGACAATTTCAAGCGGACGATCGAGCCAGTAGGTCTTTTCTATACTAAGCCTACTTCCATCGCTAGTATACGATTCGACGCAGGCCATACGCAGGAAGTCCTAGCGTTTGCTGAGAAGAAATGGAGTGAGTTCCATAGTTCTGCGCCCTTTCACCCGGTCTTCATGGATCAGCAGTTTGCGGCACGCTTCGCCGCCGAACAAAAGCTCAGTACGCTATCCACGGTATTCGCAGTTTTGGCTGTCTTCATCGCTTGTCTGGGCCTTTTTGGGTTGGCTGCCTACAGCGGAGATCAGCGCAAGAAAGAGATAGGTGTTCGAAAGGTATTGGGCGCCTCCATTCAGCACCTCATTGAGCAACAGGTCGGAAGTTATATGAAATGGCTTCTGGTTGCTCTGGTGGTAGCGTTGCCATTGGCCTATTGGCTCATGTCGTCCTGGCTTTCGAGCTTTGAATACAGGACCGGTATTGGATGGTATGTCTATTTGGCTCCCGCTCTATTGATCCTCATCTTCGCGGGCCTGACCGTAGGATCAGTAAGCCTGCGAATAGCGAAAGAGAATCCGGTTGACAACCTTCACAGGGAGTGAATATTAATCGGAGGTGCATCAGCCCCATGAATGGGGCTTTTTGCTTTCCACTTTCAGGAATTAGGGAAATCTGAGCATCTTCGAGGTTATAAAATCCCTAAGCCCATGACAATCTTTGTGGATGACAAACAGGGTTCAGTAAGCGCCCTCTGGAATGAAAGTACGGATCCAAAGTATACCCTCGTCTTAGCACATGGCGCCGGCGCAGGGATGGGTCACAACTTCATGGAGCGCTTGGCGACTGCCATCTCCAGTCTGAATGGTCACGTGCTGCGGTTCAACTTCCCCTACATGGAGCAGGGAAAAAGAGCCCCCGGTTCCCCAAAGGTGGCGCAGCATGCGGTTTTGGCCGCCAAACACCACGCCGAAAAGAAATACCCGACGCTCCCCCTACTGCTCTCAGGTAAATCCTACGGCGGTCGGATGAGCTCACATCTGGTAGCAGACGGTCTAGCGCAAGGCGTGTCAGGACTCGTCTACTTCGGGTTTCCCTTGCATGCGCCTGGCAGGGACAGCAAGACGCGCGCCGACCACTTGAAATTGATCTCCGTTCCTCAGCTTTTTATTCAAGGCACCAAAGACAAACTTGCCAACTTTCAATTGATTGAGGAAGTGGTCAAGGAGCAATCAGCCGGAGAAATAGAGGTGATCGAAGAAGGAGATCATAGCTTCAAGGTGCCAAAGCGAACCGGTTTGAACCCAGAACAAGTCATACAAAGATTAGCGGATCGCACCAATACTTGGGCACTGGGCATCGTGTAAGGGCGAGGGCAAAGATCTACTTCTGACGCTTGGCTCTCAGAGCATTCGAATGCCCATCACTTAATTTGTCACAGTTGCAGCCAGGAACCAACAGTTGAATGGCTCGGCGAGTTTGGCGGCTTCTCTCTCTCATGTAAGTCGGAGGTAAAAACAAAAATCACCCCATCCTTCCTCTAAAGATAGTCTATTCATCTCATTGTTACGACCAACTCCACCGTAGTTTGCAAAGACAATCCGCATGACAAACGCCCTACCCGTTTTTCATCAAAAGGCTTCGGAATAATGCCTCTCGCCAACTAGCGGGAAGGACCCTAAGTACTCGAAAGGCTAGTGACACGTTGACCCAATACTCACGCTTTGGGTGTGGACTTATTAGTGCCCGCAGGATGACCTCGCCCACCTCCTTTGGCTCCCGGTTTACATTTCGCAAAATGCGGCTGGCCTGTTGCTGCACATTGCGCAATGGTTTTGCGTAGATGGAAGTTTCATCAAGGTCGTCAATGACGTCGATAGATCTTTGAATAAATGGCGTCAGATGAGCCCCTGGCCGGATGGTGATGGCCCGCATACCCAATAGGGCCAATTCTTGCCTCAGCACATCCGTGTAGGCATCCAACATCCTCTTCGACATGCCGTAGGCTTGCAAAGGCATCAAGGCGAGCGCCGCTTCAGAACTAACGTTGATCAAGCGACCCTTTCGGGCGTGCAATAGTGGGAAAAAAGTTCGGAAGATCCGTTGAGCGGCCAGGACATTCACTGACACAATCTGCTCAAATTGCTCATGGGTACCTTCTGCCAATGGGAATTGGTCAAACCATCCGGCATTGTTGATAATGGCGTCCAATCCATCAGTATACCTACGGACCTGATCACTCGCCGATTGGACAGCATCTAGCCGAGTCACATCCATCGCTAACGGAATGACCCTGCCTTGGTCCTCGCCCACATGAGCCGGCACCGTGTGCTGAATGTCCGCAGCAAAAACACGGAAACCTTGCGCTACCAGCAGCTCGGTGGTGACCTTCCCAATACCTCCAGCCGCTCCTGTTAACAATACGTCCATAGTCAACTGCCAATCTACTCACTTCCTTCGTGAGGACCTGAGCTGTCAATGCTCATGCTACGCTTGAGAACCGTTTGGATCCTGCTCGCTCTCGATCGTAATTTGACTATCATTGTAGGAAACCTACCTGAGAAAACTATGTACGCCCGACTTACTTCAGTCGCTATCTTAATCGCCGTTTGCTTTGGTTGTGGCACCTCACCTGAGGTGATGGCGCCGAGCCCTCTAAAGCCAGCCAGCTACGACGATCTGTTCATGTTATTCGAGCAATGGAGAAGCTTCGAGAAGCCACCCTCCTACAACGGAGCCCCCGACTACAGGGAAGAAACCTTCGGAGAACGCTGGCCGTCTTTCGTCCAACTTCGTGAGGAACTGACGAGTATGGACACCGCAGGCTGGTCCATTGCCGACCAGGTGGACTGGCATATTCTCTGGGCCGAGATGAATGGCTACAGCTTCAATCATAGGATACTCAAACCATGGCAGAGGGATCCAGCTTTTTACAAGTCGGTATGGATGGCCAGGAGTGACGTACCTGCGCACGAAGGGCCGACGCACCATGCAGTTACGGAGCTTTGGACCTACGAGTTCCCCGTGACTGGGGGAGAGAAAGAGCGGTTGCTAAAAGACCTGAGGGTCATCCCTGCGCTCAACGAACAAGCCAAAACCAACCTGACCGGCAATGCCAAAGACCTTTGGGTCACCGGGATCAGGGACATTCGC
>JBCCXG010000751.1:0-3321 GCA_039191945.1 Bacteroidota bacterium | reverse complement strand
GTCCCGTATCCCGTTCTCCGATGCGCTTATAATCTTTTGCTTCCGGCAAGACGACAAAGTCGGTACCATCGGTAAGGACGAAGACCGACAGCTCGATACCGTCCAAGAATTGCTCGATGAGCACCTCCTCGCTAGCGGCACCAAACCTCTTCTTGACCAAAAGGTCCTCCAGATTTTCTTTTGCTCCCTCCAGGCTCTTGGTGATGATGACCCCTTTGCCTGCGGCGAGACCATCGGCCTTCAGCACATAGGGGCCTTCTGTCTGCTCGAGAAAAGCCAAGCCCTCGGCAATGGTGGCTGCTGTAAATGATTTTGCCCTACCAGTTGGAATGCCGTAGCGGTACATGAAGTCCTTCGCAAATTTCTTGCTCCCCTCCAAACGAGCGCCCTCCTTCTTTGGGCCGACAATCCTGAGTTTGCCTAGTTCTCCGTGGGATTGTAACTCATCCACGAGGCCATTCACCAAAGGGTCCTCCGGTCCAATGACGAGGAGATCTATTTGGTATTTCAGGAGAGCTTTTATTACTTGATGGCTATCCTGGATATCTATCGCCAGATTTTGGGCTACCTGACCCGTCCCACCGTTGCCCGGTGCCACGTAGAGGGCCTTACAGTGCCGACTTTGCCGTATTTTCCAGGCCAGGGCATGCTCTCTTCCGCCCGAGCCAAGAACCATTATATTCATACTTCATTGGAGGATTAGTGCGCGTACTCGGACATGAATTTTATCCGCATCAGCCGGACCTCATCTTCGGAGTATTCCTCTCCTAGTTCAGACATTGCCTCCGCGACGTTATCCGTATGCGCATTCAAAAAATAGTCGTAAATATCGTCCTGACGATCATCATCCAGGAGCTGATCAATATAGTAGTCGAGATTGAGTTTTGTCCCCGCATCACAGATGGTCTCGATTTCGCGGATCAAATCCTCGTATTTCATGCTTTTTGACTCTGCAATCTCCTCCAAATCCATCTGTCTGTCGATTTGCATGATAATACCGATCTTGTTTTTGGACTTCATGCCCGCGGACTTGACCAAGACGTCTCCAGCGGTGACAATATCGTTTTCTTCCACGTAGGTCTCTATGGCGGCCAAAAACGGCTTGCCAAACTTTCGGGCTTTGCTCTCCCCTACACCAACAATCTTAATCAGCTCATCATTGGTGGTCGGATAAAGTGTCGCCATCTCCTCCAGAGAGGGATCCTGAAATACAACATACGGAGGGACTCCCTTCTCCTTGGCTACTTGCTTGCGCAGATGCTTGAGCATCTCAAACAGCGTCGTATCATACGATTTGGGATCGAAACTCGGCCGCTCAGACTCCTCCTCCTCTCCCTCGGTTGTGTAGTCATGGTCCCTGGTCAGCATGATCTTATAGCCCTCTTCAAGGAAGCGCTGTCCGGTTTCCGTAACCTTGAATAAACCGGGATTCTCAATGTCCTTAGCGAGTAATTCGTTGTATAGCGCTTGGCGGACGACTGACTTCCAAAAGGCATCAGACGCTTCACTGCCACTACCAAACAAGCTCAGCTGATCATGAGAGTAGCTCTTGACGTGTTGGGTGCTCTTTCCCAACAACACATGCACAATGTGATTGATGTCAAAACGTCCCTGGGTATCCTTTACCACACCAACGGCCTTCAGCAAGAAATCAGTGCCATCAAACTCCTCCTTTGGGTGAATGCAGTTGTCACATGCTCCACATCGGTCGTGTTCGAATTCCTCGCCAAAGTAGTGCAGCAACTGCTTCCTACGACAAACCGCGGACTCTGCATACGCCGCTATCTCTTCCAAAAGGAACTTTGCGTTCTCGCGCTCTGTGACGGATTTGTCCTTATTGAATTTCTCGAGCTTGATGATGTCATTGTAACTATAGAACATCAAGCAATTACCTTCGAGCCCATCTCTGCCCGCACGTCCAGTCTCTTGATAATAGCCTTCGATGGATTTGGGAGCGTCGTAGTGCACCACAAACCGAACATCAGGCTTATCGATTCCCATACCGAAAGCAATTGTAGCCACAATGACATCCAAATCCTCGTTGAGAAAGGCATCTTGATTTGCGATGCGCTGATTGGCATCCATCCCTGCGTGGTAAGGTGCTGCCTTGATGCCGTTTACTTTTAGGAAGTCCGCTATCTCCTCTACTTTTTTACGACTGAGGCAATAGATGATCCCTGATTTTCCTTTGTTCTCCTTGACAAATTTGATCAGTTGCTTTTTTGCTTCCTGTTTGGGGCGAACCTCGTAGTAAAGGTTAGCACGGTTAAAGGATGACTTAAAGATCGTAGCACCCTCCATATTGAGATTCTTCTGGATATCCAGTTGAACTTTGGGAGTAGCTGTCGCTGTGAGCGCGATAAGAGGAATATTTCCCCAATCGGAAACGATCGACTTGATGCGTCGGTATTCCGGCCTGAAATCATGTCCCCACTCTGAAATACAATGCGCCTCATCTATTGCCACAAAAGATACATTCGAAGACTTCAGAAATGCCGCATTCTCCTCTTTGGTAAGGGACTCAGGTGCCACATACAACAACTTGACGATTCCTTCTCGCGTATCGTTTTTCACTCGATTGACTTCACCTTTGGATAAGGTGGAATTGAGAAATCGGGCGTCGATGCCTACCGCATTCATTTGATCCACCTGATTTTTCATCAGGGCGATCAGCGGAGAAATCACAATCGCAACACCATCTTGCACAATCGCAGGGAGTTGATAGCACAGTGATTTACCGGCACCGGTCGGCATGATCACAAAGGTATTTTGACCGTCAACAATGTTGTGAATGATCATTTCTTGATTCCCTCGAAAATGATCATAGCCGAATACCTCCTTTAAGGTAGACTTGAGTCTGTCATTGGTGACTACTTCCATATTTGAAAATTGTCCCTCGATTCATCTGATTAATTTAGCACTTTTGGGGGACTTTATATGCAAATGCCCCTGGATAAAGGAAGGCGAATTTAAACGATCTAAAGCACAATATCATAGGGCCTGAAACAAGATTCAGGTATCTTTGATCGCAGCCAATTCAACCCACTTTTTGGATGAATAATAACGTATATGCCGTGATAATGGCAGGGGGAACAGGCACTCGATTTTGGCCTTATAGCAGGGCAGATAAGCCTAAGCAATTCCTCGATGTAATGGGTACAGGCAGGACGCTGTTGCAAATGACATTTGATCGATTTTCAGATTTTGTCGACACTTTTTTGTCGAGCTGGAAGAGCTACTGGTAGAGGGATTGGTGCACGTTAGCTCTCTTAAAGACGACTGGTATGAATATCGTTCTCGTCAGCAAAAGCTGATGGGTCG
>JBCCXG010000750.1:0-3327 GCA_039191945.1 Bacteroidota bacterium | reverse complement strand
TCATGGAGGATACGCTGGACATGAGCACTAACATCATGGACTACAGTCCTTGCCCTACCGATTTCACACTAGGTCAGGCAGAGCGAATGCATTTCACGTTGGACCAGTCCTACCCATCTCTGGCCTCGCTCGGGGCGGAGGGCCCGCTTTGCCAGTCCCCTTGTGATGCTGATGTTTTGGCAAGCTTTGATATCGGGAACGAATACCCGATCCCCGGCGAAAGCGTCACTTTTGAAAGTGAGGTCATTTCCGCAGACAGTGTTTTGGACTACCGATGGTACGTGCAGAGCGCAGCGGAGTTATGGACTGAGGCCGATACTACCAGTCAGGTTGGTACATCGGAGGATCTAAGTTTTGCCTTCTCGGCGGAGGGTGTCTATCGGGTGACACTGCATGTCAGGCGCGCCGCTGATCCGGGGTGTTTTGCGTCGTTTGCGGCCAATGTCATCGTGACGTGTGGAGTGGATGCGCGGTTTTATCCAGAC
The DNA here is from genome assembly GCA_039191945.1 of Bacteroidota bacterium. Classification (GTDB taxonomy): domain Bacteria; phylum Bacteroidota; class Bacteroidia; order Cytophagales; family Cyclobacteriaceae; genus JAWPMT01. Next base: position 2,842 of record JBCCXG010000750.1, on the reverse strand, counting down.
AAGCGAATCATTGCTTCAAAGCAACCCCATGCCTTAATGACCGACTCTGTCACATTTACCAATCGGTCACACGGTGGAACCTCCTGGGAATGGACCGTGCAACACCGAAACTTCGACGATGCCAACCCAAGTCTTCCAGATACAATATCCAGCGATAGGGATTTGACTTTTTACTTTCGGGAGCCAGGTGAGTATAGCGTCAGGCTCGTTGCGACGGAAGGAGCGTGCGTTGACGCGAGCAATACCTTCACCTTTGACGTGCTGGATCCTACGATTGATGGGGCTCCGGCAATCTCCGACCTGGCGTGTACCGGGAACGAGCTTGCTGTGACTTATAGCATCTTCAATTTTGGATACGATACGATCAATGCTGGGACTCCCGTGGCCTTTTATGATGCGGACCCTACCCAGAATGCCAATGCACAATTGTTGCGTGCTACCGTGCTCCCTCGCTTGGTTTATGGTTTTGAGCGTGAGGAGTTCGTCACGCGATTGCCCAACAATGTCGTGACGCTTCCGGAGCTCTTTATCGTGTTCAACGACACGGGCACGGTGGAATTGCCGCTTTCGTTCCCGCCCGGGGATCAGGATAGGCTGAGTACGCAGACCGTGTTTCCTCCCAGTGGGTATTCCGAGTTGACCTATGGCAACAATGTCGCTTCTTATGCCATTGATGTATCGCTGGAGGCGGAGGTCGTCGCTTGTGAAGGTGATATACTCGAACTGGATAGCCGTGAGCTGTTCGATCCGCTCTGGTGCTGGGATTCGATTAGCTGGGTATCCGAAAATCAAGGCTCGCTCGGGAGTACTGATGCGGTTGCCTACACGGCACGGGAAGATGACCTGATCGAAGTGACCTTTAGGCACGACTCCGGAGTTGTGAGTACCGGAAGACTTACGGTGCTGATCAATGATCCGGCGGACGCCGTCAGCGTACCGGACACCGTATATCGTATTCCAAAAGGTGGGAGTACCCGGATCAATGTATCAACTGAGGCTGGGTACAGCTACGAATGGTCACCCGATGAAGGGCTCGACGATCCCTTTGCGGCCTCACCGATCGCGGAGCCGGAGGAAAACACGCGCTATACCGTTCTGATTACGGACCCCGAGGGATGTACCGCTACCTTTGGTATCCAAGTCTGGGTGGAGACGACGGCCTACTTGCCCAATCTCTTCACACCCAATCAGGATGGAGCCAACGATCGGTTACTGGCCTACGATCTGCAAGGTGTGCGGGAGCTATTTTTTCGGATTTTCAATCGTAATGGGGCAGAAGTCTTCTCTTCAGACAATGCTTCCAGTCTAAGTAGTTCTGGATGGGATGGCAGTTCTGGTGGAGCCCCACAGCCGTCCGGCACTTATTTTTGGGAGTTGCAGGGTAGTTATGAGGATGGGAGGCCGCTCCGGTTCAATGGTAATAGTTCGGGCGTAGTCCACCTGGTCAGATGAGTATGTCGAAGATTTTTTTGGTCCTGCTGGCTACATGTTTTGCGGATGTCGTGTTTGGCCAATTCACGCACTACTCTTTGTATCGAATGGCGGAGCCGAGGGTAAATCCTGCTTACTACGCCACGGGGACGGATGCCACGCTTGATGTGTTGTATCGGAACCAACAGAGTACTCCCAGCGTGAAGCAGACTTCCACCTATCTGTCCGCTAGGTACCCTTTTCTGAGGCGTAAGTCGCCGTGGTCCGCTGTGGGTATAGAGATGGCTCGAGACACAGAGGGGCTAGAAGGTATTTTTGAGACAACCACGCTGGGTGGCGCTTATGCGCTGAATGTGCCGCTCAAGCCACTGCAGAGCATCAGCCTAGGTGTGAGCGCTAACTACTTTTGGCGAAATGTGAATACCGAGCGCCTTTTTACCGGCAGCCAGTTTATCGATGGATTGGGCTTTGATCCCACGGTGGACAATGGTGAGGTGGGCAATGATTTCAACGCTCGATTGCTGTCGATCGCACTAGGAGTGAGATGGCAACGCACGGACAAGAAAGCCAATCCTCGAAGTCATTTGGGAATTGCCTTGTACAATGCAAACGTACCCTCTGATGAGTTTATCCGGGGTGATGGTGAGCGCTTACCGGCGATTCTTATGCTGGAAGGTGCACAAAGAGTCCATCAGGGAAGAAACTGGAGCATCGATGCCGAAGTAAATTATCGGCTAGAGCAGACAAGGTCATTCATCATCGCTGGTGGGACAGCTACCCTGGATTTGTACCGATTCAACGCACAGCTCAGGGATCAAACCCTTGGCTTCAAGGTGCGGTACCTGCAGCGAAGAGGGATAGCTCCCGGAATCGTCTGGGATACACCCGCCTTCGCCCTGGCAGCTGGCTATGATATTCCGCTGATGGGTACCGTGGCTCATGACGGTGCTTTTGAGGTAGCTATGCGATTGAAAAAACCCGTGAGGGCAAAGACCAAACGAAACAAGCGGTCCGTGGTACCTCGCAGACCCGTGCGACCTACCCGTCGCACCGTTGAAGATGAGGATGCACTAACGATTTTAGGTGATCCGACACCTGATAGCGTCGCCATTGAGGCGATACCGCCGGCGGACAGTCTGCAGGGCGAACCGATGGATTTGTCCGGGGTGGAAGTCGTGATCATCGAGTTTGAATTTGAGTTTGGCAGTGCAGTTCCGATCATTGACAATGATGTGCTGGAGCAGGTTGTGAAGAGAATGGAAGACGACCCCACGCTCAAGATCGAGATCGTAGGTCATACGGACAATGTAGGGAGTCGGTCATACAACCAAAACCTGTCCGAAGATCGTGCGCTTGCGCTTTTCGAGATGCTGGTCGCGATGGGTGTAGAAGAAGAAAGGATGTCTTACTC
>JBCCXG010000749.1:0-3327 GCA_039191945.1 Bacteroidota bacterium | reverse complement strand
TTCGATCAAAACTATGTGCCCAAACCTTGTTTTTAAACACAGTTCATTCCTGAGAGCTTGCAGCCACCTGCGTCTTCCAAGACATGAGACGCGAGTCAGGAATCTATTCAGTGGAAGGACCTCGTACCTACGGCATGATGAGTTTTCATTAGTCCGACCCCAGCGAACACAGCACTGCCCTAGACTTTTTCAATGGCCAACAAGACTTCTGAAGTTTAGAATCCGCAATAAAGAAACTTCAGAAGTCTCGATTCTCGACTTGGTGAGTGTCCGTACGCAAGAGATAAGGCAATCGCTGTTCCGAGGGACCCGCCCGCCAACTTTTTTCACAAGGCCCTTGCATTTTCTAATAAGGAATCTGTACTATTGTACTGTATTAGTTAAGTAGTACACTAGTTAAGTACCTATGATCAATATTCAAAAACTCAAATTCCACTACTCTGATAAGAAAGCTCCGCTTTTCGAGGACCTTGACTGTGAACTCCCAGGGGGTAGCATTACCGGGTTGTTAGGGAAAAATGGAGCGGGAAAGACCACGCTCCTCAAGCTTATGATCGGTCTCTTGTTCCCCAAAGAGGGCATGATGGACATCAACGGCCACAAACCAGGCCTACGGCAACCGTCCTTCTTGGAGGACCTCTATTTTGTTTCTGAGGAGTTCTATCTGCCGGGTATCTCTATCCATCAGTACGTGAAGGCCAACAGCGGATTCTATCCACGCTTTCAGCGAGACCTTTTGGATCAGCTTCTGGTAGATTTCGAGCTACCTGCGGAGGCCAACCTCCAGAAGCTGTCTTACGGTCAAAAAAAGAAGTTCATCATCTCTTTTGCCCTTGCCTCGAAGTGCAGGCTATTGATCCTCGATGAACCAACTAATGGGCTGGACATACCCTCCAAGGCCATTTTTCGAAAGGTCATGGCGGGCTCCCTCGACGAAGATCAATTGGTGATCATCTCCACACATCAGGTCAAAGACGTGGAGAATCTCATCGATCGCATCTTGATTCTCGAGGAGGGGCAATTTGTCCTGCAAAAGGACCTCCTCGACCTATCGAGCAAGCTACACTTTTCTCGAAGCGCTACGGGCGACGGGGAGGAGGTGCTCTACAGCGAGATGGTGCCGGGTGGATACAAGGTGATCACCCCCCAACACAACGGAGGCTCGTCGGTGGACATCGAACTACTTTTCAACGCGGTGACCCAAGGGGACCAAAAACTCAAAAGCTATGTCGTCTAACAACACGTTCCATCTCCACCGATTTTCCCGTCTTTTTCAGCAGCACTTGATCCACAATGGTCGAACCCTCGTCTATTCATTAGGGGGGTATTGTGGTGCGATGTTTCTCTTGCTCTTCATGATTCAGCTGACCAACGGGGGCCAACCCCTGGAGGTCAACGCTTTCGTAGGACTCCTGGTCGGATCGCTTGCTACGGTCGGACTGTTGTACATCGGCTATTCCTTTCCTGCCTTTCGGTCCAAGGAAAGGAGTTTTAGCTATCTGACTTTGCCTGCTTCGGGACTCGAGAAGTTTCTCTTCGAGTTTGTCATCAGAATTGCCCTTTTCCTGATCGTGATCCCTTTGCTTTATTGGTTCATATTCAACGTCGAGGGCTGGTTTTATGAGCTGGTCAACCGCAAGATTGACTTCGCCGGGATAGGAATCGGCGACGTGCGGCAAATGAAAGTCCGTGACATGTACGTTGGTCCACAGACCAAAGTATTGATGGTGGGCGCTGGTTTGCTGGTCCTGGTGCTTCCGTTTACGGGCTCGGCCATGTTCAACAAGCAGCCCCTGGTCAAAACTTTGTTTGCGGTAGCGCTCATTTTCCTTGTCTTTTTCGGTACGGCCTATATCGTCATCGATCCCCTCGGTTTGGACCAGTACCGCCCTCCAAAGGTGATGTATGTAACCCCTTCCAATGAGTCCGAATTCACCACCCTGTTTAGCGTGTTTTTCGTCGTGGCCAATCTGGTCATGCTTTCGGTAGCTTATTTGAAGCTTAAGGAGAAGGAGGTGTAACGATGGAGTTTAGAAATGGAAAAAGCATCTTCTTGCAAATCGCCGATAGCATCACCGACAAGGTGGTCAACGGAGAGTATGCCGCGGGCGAAAAGATCCCCTCGGTACGCGAGCTGGCCGCCCAGATGGGCGTCAACCCCAATACGATCATGAGGACTTATAGTGAACTGCAGTCCATGGAGATCATTGAAAACCGAAGGGGCATTGGTTACTTCGTCAATGCAGAAGCGCAGCCTGTGATCCTGGCCGCCAAGCGAAAGGAATTCTTCGACGATCTCGTCCCAGAGTTTGTGGAGAAGGCCCAACTGTTGGGCATCGAATACCCCGAGATCGAATCCCATTTGGCGAAAACCTTTAAATCAACGAAGTAATGAAACTAAGTGATAAAATACTGACCATCTTTTTTGGTGCTTTATTCCTTTACATGCTGGTCGCTTTCACGGAAGTGCGTGTCAGGGGAGAGCACAATCGTCTTCAAGACGAAAATGCGGTGATTGACCAGATTGAGTTGTCGGATGTCGGGTTTCTGGTAGTTCCAGATCTAGGCAAACGGATCATGGTAAGCGCTGACGCGAAACCAAGGATCCAATTTCGAAGTACAGTGGGGGATCTCACGAAGTACCTCTCGTACACAATGACAGGTGATACGCTGCTGCTGGAGCGACTCGAGGTGCCAGAGGACATCAGGTATGACCTGCGGGTGTTTGTGAGGCCTGGACAGTTGCGCGGCCTCCAATCGACCCACGCTTCTTTGGCTATCGGCGATCTGGAGAGCACTCACTTATCTCTAGCACAGCACGGCGGCTTCACTTCGCTCAGTGGAGAATTTGAATTGGACACACTGCTTTTGAATGCTTCGGCCAGGGCGGAGTTTGATTCGAGGAAGACCAATTTCAGCGTCTTGCAGCTGACGATGGACGAGGCGGAAGTCAGGGTACGAGGCAAAGTGCAGCGGTTGGAAGGTGACATGTACAATCATTCCTACCTATCGGTGGGTAGTGCATTGGACTTCGCTTTTAAGAAGGATACAACGAGTCGACTTAGGCACAGCTACTAACAAAAGAGCTACCCGAGTGCTTCATGGGGAGGGCTATGGTTAAGGAGCCCTCCTTTTATCTTTTACATTGAGGGGTAGCGAAGCTCCCTACCGCCGATCTTAAAGTTGACTTATTGAGCTCCGATCGAAGAGGGGGCAATGTCAGGGTCCACACCCTCTAGCAACCAATCCCTGGCCTGTACTTCCCAGTCAGGGTTTTGCTCTGGCGTCAGGTACTTTTCGAACTGGTCCACGCCACCTTCCTTCGCC
>JBCCXG010000748.1:0-3340 GCA_039191945.1 Bacteroidota bacterium | reverse complement strand
CATCTGGGTTGCATGGTGGTCAGGAAAGAGCGGGCCGCTGGGTACGAACTGACCAAGTATCGCTTTGTGGATGAAAAACGCAGACAAACATGGCGATTTCCCTGAGTTCCACTATTTTGTCGAGTGCTACTTTCACATGATCATGACCCACCAATCTACCCACTTGCAACCGCTCTATTTCCTGCTTTTTTGCTTGCTAGCTGCCGTTTTCAGTGGCTGCAATGATTCACCCTCAAAATCTTATAAGGTGGCTGTTGTCCGTTACTCGCACGAGACCTGCACTTTTTGCCCGGGCGGAGATTCTGGTATCGAAGACTGGATGAAAGGTGGAGGCATCAGGCAGGGGGAAGAACTCCTCCGGGCGGGCTCATATATCAGAGGGTTCGTCAAGCGCGCGGAGGACTACGGAGACATCGATCTTATTGGGGTCCGCTCACCTATGGGTGTCTATGGGGGCTCCTCCCGCAGCTGGAACACCGAGGAGAGCTTTGATCACTTCATGGGGATGATCTTAGAAGACATCGAAGCGAATATGCCGATGGATGGTGTATATCTCGCGTTGCACGGTGCGATGGCCGTCAGAAATATCCCAAGGCCTGAAGCAGAAATTGCCAAGAGGATTAGGGCCCTTGTGGGTGATGACATTCCAATCACCTCTACATTCGATTTGCATGGTAACGAAGACGGAGAGTTTCTCCAGTGGGCGGATGGAGCTTTTGTGACCAAGCGCTACCCGCACTACGATAGCTATCTGCAAGGTGAGCGAGCAGCGCATCACCTGCGTCAGGCCATGAAAGGAGAGTACAAAGCCACGACCGCATCACGCAAACCTGGGATCATCAGCGCTACGGTGGTGCAATGGACTGGACAGTCGCCTGCCATGGACATCATGGAGCGGGCAAGAAGATGGGAGGCCAGAAATGCCGAGGTGTACGTGAATGTATTCTTTGGTTTCCCTTGGTCGGATGTACCTGATGTAGGTACTACCATTCATGTGATGACCAATGATGATCAGGTCCTGGCGGACAGCATTGCCGATGACATGAATGAGTACATCTGGCGAGTCAGAGAGGACTTCATCAATCGAGACTATCCGATGCCAGATGAAGCAGCGTATCGTACAGTCGAAGCGATAAACGCCGGCCAGACACCCGTCGTGTTGGGTAACTATTCTGACCGCCCGGGAGATGCCACCTGGATCCTTAAGGAGTTGTTGGCTCGCAATGTGGAAGGTGTGCTATACAGTGCACTACGAGACGAGCGTGTCCTGGATTCATTAGTAGCGTCAGAGGCACAAGTAGGGGATCCTTTTGAGATGAGGGTAGCTGGCTTCACGGGACCTCAGGCGGGTACGCCCATTCCCTTGAACGGCAGAATCAAATACATTGGACCGAAATGGGGCTATGAAAATGTGGCGGCGATTGAGCTGCCCGGGAACAACATAGTCGTCATTGTCCCTGCGTATGAGCAGATCATCTATCCTTCTGAGCTGTCTTTCGCGGACATCGACCCGGACGACTTTAATGTAATCGTGGTCAATTCCAGGGTTCATTTTCGCCGAGGATTTGATGAAACGGGCTACGCCAAGACGATCATGGTCGTCGATGCACCGGGTCCATGGTTCGGAACGACCCGACTCGACGCGCTGGACTATCAAAATGTGGACCTCAAATCGCTTTACCCCTACAGTGAAGCGGGACCCTAAAGGATCTGACCCAGCATGAAAAAATGCCTAATCGCCGTCATTCTCCTTTGCACATGGGTCGTCCCTGCTTTTGCTCAGGAGAAAAGCCAATTTGTGGTTCATGAACAGTTAATATTCGCACCTCAGCATGAGCATACACATGGAAGCAGTTTGGTCCTTTTGCCCAACGGAGACAAATTGGCTTGCTGGTTCCAGGGAAGTGGAGAGCGCAAGTCGGACGATGTGCGGATCATGGGCGCTCGACTCGTCAAGGGGTCTGGGGACTGGTCCGTGCCTTTTTTGATGGCAGATACGAAAGGCCTGCCGGACTGCAATCCTGTCTTATTTCTGAACGGTGATGATAAGCTGTTCCTCGTTTGGATTGCCGTACAGGCCAACCGATGGGAAACCTCCATCCTACGGTTCAGGACTTCCGTGGATTACGATGGCGAGGGCGCACCGCAATGGAACTGGCAGGACAATATCCTGCTCAAACCCGATGAGTCCTTCGCCCAAGAGGTGGAGAGGAGGTTCAAGGATCTGCCCAAGAATCAGTTGGGCTGGGCGGAGTATGCTCCCCGGTACGATGACATGATTGTGGAAGCGAGCAAAGACGCAATAAAAAGGAGTATCGGTTGGATGACCCGGATCAAACCGCTCATCCTTGACGGTGGAAAGATCCTTTTGCCCTTATATTCTGACGGCTTCAATTTTTCGATGGTTGCGATTTCCGAGGACCACGGAGACAGCTGGCGACCTAGTTTACCCATCGTGGGACGGGGTCCGATACAGCCTGCATTGGTACAAAGACGAAATGGGGAGATCGTTGCCTATATGAGAGACAGCGGTAACCCACCTGCCAGAGTACATCAGAGCGTGAGCAGGGATGAAGGGGAGTCCTGGAGTGCCACAATAAAGACAGACATCCCCAACACCGCAAGCGTAGAGCTGTTATGCACGAAAAGGGGCACCTGGGTATGGCTGGGCAATGATATTACCGATGGCAGGTACCGATTGAGCCTCTATCTATCCGATGACGAAGGCGCTACCTGGAACTGGAAGGTGCGCGTGGAAGACCACAACAAAGGCACGGGTAGCTTTTCCTACCCTTGCCTGGTCGAGGATGAGGCCGGATTGCTACACATGACCTATTCCTTCCGGACAGGGGAGACGGAGAGCTCAATCAAGTACGTGGTTGTCGATCCGAAAAAGATCAAAGGGTAACTGTCGAAAAGACCGTGCAAATAAGAACAACGGGGAATGGATCGCGAAGGGATACCAACTGGTAGCCGAACTCGGCTTGAATGGGGTTAGTATCGCGCTGATCAGCCGCTTTGTCAATAAGAACAAGCCGTTCTTTTATCACTATTTCCGAGACCACAATCAGTATATTCGGGCGCTGCTCTGACGGCACTTCGTGGGGTCTGAAGCGTTTACCGGAAAGATGGCACGTTGCCAGAAGATCAATCCGGTCTATTGGACCGTACCATTCAGTACAAAGAGGACATCTTTTTTCATAGGCAATTATGAAAACCTCGCAGCAAGGCACCTTGAGAAAAGACCAACCAAGTAATATCTCTGCCTGTCCCGTGCGAAGGGAGATACCAGTGTACTAGATCTGTAGTAGCGCTTTCGAGCGTAGCCATGCACCTCTTT
>JBCCXG010000747.1:0-3356 GCA_039191945.1 Bacteroidota bacterium | reverse complement strand
GTAGCACTCTAAGGGCTGCAGAGGGTTCAAAAGTCCACATGGCTGATTCTCCATCCTCGCTTCTGGTATTCTTTTTCGGGCGATAAGTTGCTTTGGGCTGCCACTTCCAGCCACTGCTATCTGCATAGTGCTTTTTGATCCTTTCGTAAAAGCTCCTTGCGAGCCCGCCAATGACCCGCTTGTTGCCTATATCTGTCTGACCAAGACCCCCCGTCGTCAAGCCCCCAATACGAGAGGTGGGCTCGATCAGCGCCACCGTCTTCCCTTGTCTATCGGCCTCAATAGCAGCGACAAGGCCCGCGGCTGTTGCTCCATAGATGACCACATCATAAGCATGAGTGTTGCTTACTCGCCCACCATAGAGCAGCATCGCCAAGAGCAATACCGCACCGACTGCCGCGATGGCCAGGTTTGTGATCCTTCTCGGTTTGCTGAGCCTAGGGGGCATTATTTGGATTGAAAGACCACGGTCACTTTCTTTTGGTCTCCAGCAGCGGTGCTCAAAATCAAGAAGTAAGTTCCATCGGGAAACCTGTCGACTCTTGTATTCCAATCATTTAGACCTGCGCGAATCGCTACAGCTTCCTTACGCACCCGTTGGCCTGACATATTGAAGATGGAAAGTGCTCCCTGGCCCTCCAACGGACTCTCATACTGTATATTGAGTGTGCTAGAAGCCGGCACAGGATAGACCTTAAGGTCAGCATCTGTGGCTTCTTCGATCAGCGCCGAGGGGAGTGCAGACCCTTCCGTACGGAAATTTGCACCGATATCCACGAGCGTCCACTTCTGATTGCCCCAGTTCTGCTGGGTACCCATCTTGACGTTGCCAGACTCGGAACCAAAGGCTTGCATGACCTTGCCGTTGTACGTGCCAGCATCGAGCTCCAATTGGCAAAAGCCATCTGCGGTCTCTACGATCTGCCACTTCTGGTTACCCCAGTTCTGCCAGGTATTCATCTTCACATTTCCATTTTCCGAGTCGAAGGCCTGTAAAACCTTCCCTGCATACGTACTGGCATAGTTCTCTATTCGATAGGATCCACCACCAATAGGTACAAACTTCCACCGCTGGTTTCCCCAGCCCTGCTGATTATTCATTTTGACGTTTCCATTTTCGCTATCAAAGGCCTGCAGGACTTTGCCATTGTAGGTAGTCGCCTTGCTCTCGAGGTTGTACCAATTCGTGCCTGGCTCACAGGCGGTACTACCACCTCCTCCGCCATTGGTCGCGCCGCCAGCCCAGGCCTCGAGATCATTCCAGATGCGGCCCGCTCGCTGCTCGGGTGTAGTCACGTTGTTCACAGCCGCGTCACCCAGCCTCTCGCGAAGCTGTTCGATGTAAAGACTTCTCGGAATCACCGGACCCCCGACCGATTCCCAGTACCCATTGCCCTGTTGGTTTTGACCAATTTTTACGCCGATACCCCAGTTGCGAGCACCCTTTGGGCTGTCCACCCTAAAGTTGGCATTGGTGCTGCTGTTGGCGTTGCGACTTTCACAGTTCCAAAACATCATTTGAGCACCTGACCATCCATGTCCTGTTCCGAAGCCACCTCGATTCCAAACCCTGGTCTCTCCTCCGAGTACATTGTCAAACAATGCTCCGGTAGCATAGCGCTGATGCGGCCCGATATCAGCCTTGGTATTGCGAGCATAGCAGTCCAGAAACACATTAGGTCCGCTGACATCGGCCTGGAGGGTGTAGCAATGCCGTCCGCCTCGAGAATAGCACCGTTGGAAAAGAATAAACTGACCTCCGCCATTTCCGACGGTAAAGGAATACCGCCTACCCCCGGTCACTTTGGATTTGGGATCGAGCATGGCGCAATCTTGCACCGTTACGAACTTGCAGCTCGCGGGCTGCGTCGGGCCCCCTACCACATTTACACAGCTGTAGCCGAAGTATTGTGTTGTTACGTTCCTGACCCAGCCGTTGACCAGGCTCCGGAGAATGACACCCGTCCATGCATGGGTCTCATCAGTGTCGCTATCAAACTCAGACTCAAGCCGTAGATGTTCCACGCCCACCTTTGAGATACGACCAGGAGTGGTGTATTTGAAGACCCTACCACCGCCATACTGATTCTCAATGACCTGTACAATCGGAGCATCGATCTGCAGGGTGTTACCCGTTATGGCAGTGATTTTTCGTTCGTAATGCGCTTTTCTGTTGGCCGTTGTCCACCCCCACTGTCCCATGTTGTCCATGTCGTCGAGCCACTGCTGGTTGGGCGTCCTCTCTATCATGATCTGATCCCCCACCGCAAAGCCAGCGGCTGAGCTCACTGTAAACTCAGTCGATCCGACCGGCACATAGGAGGATGTAATATTCTTACTGGTACCGGAGGTCTCCACCCATGAGCCTGTTCCCTGGACTTGAATCAAGGAGCGCTTGACCTGACCTGTAGCAATGATCTTTGTGCCGCCGGCGCCTTGCCCCTCGCCGCGAAGGACTACCCCATTGGTGGAAATGGTCAAAGAACCAGCGACTTCATAAACACCAGCTTTGAGTAAGACGGCACCTCTGAAGCCTTGTGCATCAGGAGTTAGCGCTGAGACCTGGTCAATGGCTGCCTGTATGCTAGCTCCATCATCTCCGGCTATTGGATTGATAGTCACCCGAACCGGTACATTAGGCAAAGCGACACCACCACCCATGTAACCCGCTCTGGAAAAGTCCGGGACTTTGTTGACCGCATTGCTTTGGCCTCGATTGGCGTAAAAGTTATATACAAGATCTCCCTGGGGATTTTGTGAAACAAGCTGTGCCTTCAAGGCAAGCGCTACGGTCAGGAATAGAATGAAAAGTGAGCATCTGCGTAGACTCAACAGGCGGTCACTGAAGTGAAAAAAGTGCATGGATCTTAAGAGATTTAAGGTGAGATGCCATCCCCGGCACGAAGTACCAACCGAGGATGGCTAATGTCTAGCTAGTGATCAAGGATTATTCGTCCAACCCAATTCATCCAAGATGCTCTGAGGTATCGGCATGAGGTAGTCCTCGCGGGTGATATCAATGCCACGCTCGGCCATGACGTCAACCAGTTGATCTGTTCGGATCAAGTCAAACTTCCGATGTCCTTCGTAAGCCAGCTCTAACGCGCGCTCTTCCAGCAAAGCATCTTCGAAGGCCATTTGATCCAATCCAGGGGTCAAATCAGCAATACCCGCCCGGTTCCGCACGCGGTTCACGTACTCATAAGCCACCGCGTTCGGCCCACCATTAGATCGATTGATCGCCTCCGCTGCCAGCAGCAGCACATCGGCAAAACGCATGTAGATGTGATCATTGTCTCCCCGGTGGCCGTCCAGGGGCTCCGGATCGAGGTATTTGTTGATGGCGAGACCATCTC
>JBCCXG010000746.1:0-3356 GCA_039191945.1 Bacteroidota bacterium | reverse complement strand
GAGATCACCGCTCTTAGGCGGTACGGCTGCGTCTATCTTGAGTGTCTCAAGGATAGCCTCTTTCTCTCTTCTTTTTTGCGTAGTGGATGAAGCACCCGCAGCCCAAACCGCTCCAAGCACAGGTATGCCCCCTAATCCTTTGAGTATGTCTCTTCTTGAAAACTTCATGATTCTGATGTTTTAAGTTCGTTAGATCGTGCTTTAAAGAGGCGGTCAAGCCCAAAAACTGAACCCGTTGGTGCATGGAATAGTACAGCCAGTGCTGCCAGCTCAATCAGGTTCTTATTGATAATCCAGTAGCTTCCTTCCGCAACGCCGGGGTTCATACCCGGGAAAGCAGGATGCGCCAGATAATACATGAAAAGCAATAGGATACCCGCAATCGCTCCCGGCTTCTCCAAAACCCCTAGCACTAGGGTAAACCCGACGAAAAGCAACACCACGATATTGAGGGTATCGACGGTACCTACCAATCCATCCGTCGACAGCCATTGAAAGAATCCCTGGAACCACCCTTCAGCACTAGCAAGATATCCTTTCGAAGTCCATTCGGGGTTGTAGGCTTTGATCACTCCCTCATAGAGAAAGTGCCAGCCAATGAATATTCGCATGAATACGACGCTCAAGGTCAGTCCCTGCGAATTCTTGAAAGTAGTCATTTTCTTGAAAAATTTAAGCCCAAAAAAATCCATCATCCCCTGAGCCAGGGGCGGTTAACGAGAGGTAATATAATAACTAAGCGGCCAACTGTCCAATGACAATCCGGCCAGAATAACCTGACTTTTGTTCAGCGGCAGGCTTCCTTTTTAGGAGGTATTTAGCCGCCGGCTACCAACCCCACGTACCTGGTGCTCCTTTGAAGGGTCCGACGATCCAAGAGTTGATCCAACCCCCATAGAAATCCCCGTCCTGTGCTTGTACTTGCTCATCATTAACGAAGCATGCCTCCATCATGTGGGCGTAGACAGCGACCCTTTCCTCCAAATCAGCGTATGGGGCACTGGGCGCCCGATAACCCCAAGCCGCCTTGCGCGCCCTGACCGAACCAGACTCCACATCGTAGTAGTGTGCCATGCCCTTGAATTCGCAAAACGACTGACCCGAAGTGGCCTTCAGAGCTCCTGATATAAAGTCAGACTCTGGAATGTAATAGGTAGGAGGATGACTGGTCTCCAGGATACGAAATGATTGGTTGGAATCGCAAATGACCTGGCCAGCTAGCACTATCCTAAGGTGTCCTGAAAAGGGCTCGATTTTGGGAGGACGAGGATAATCCCAAACAGATTCTTGACCGTCTTGTGGCTTTACTCGTTGAATCGACATGATGTCAAAACGCCTTGTAGCCTTTTAAGGTTATCACGGACCGTAGATCTCATCTTTGGAGATCTCCAGCTTGCGTATTCGGTACTCCAAGGTGGTCGGTTTCATCCCCAGCATCGAAGCAGCGCCCTGTGCTCCTCTAATGCGCCCCCCGGTTTTGCGCAATGCCAATAAGATGCTCTCTCGCTCTTGCAGCAGGATATTGCTTTTCAAGTCTTTGAGCTCCGAATCCCGTGCTGGCGATCCCGATACCAAACCTGGCCCTTTCGAAGGTGATTCCCAATGCATCCATTGGTTGCGATACAGGATACAAAGTTGTTCGACCACATTTCGCAGCTCACGTATGTTGCCAGGCCACTCGTAAGCATTGAAATTCTCCAGCGTGGACTCATCAAATCCGATGAAATGGCTCCCTTGTTTCTCGCAAATCTCAAGCGCAAACTGCCGGGCCAAAGGTGCTATATCCTCCCCTCGGTCGTACAGTCGCGGTAAGTCAATAGGAAACACAGAAATCCGGTAAAAAAGATCCGCTCTAAAGGTGGCTTGGGCTACTTCTTCGGTCAAGTTTCTATTCGTCGCACAGATCAGCCGGATATCTGCCTGCAGCGTCTTGTTGCTACCGAGCCGCTCAAATTCACCCTCCTGTAGCGCCCGTAGTAACTTGGGCTGCAAGTCCAGAGGCATCTCTCCTATTTCATCCAGAAAAAGCGTCCCTTTATGGGCCAACTCAAACTTGCCAATGCGCCGATCATGGGCGCCGGTAAAGGCTCCTTTTTCGTGCCCAAAGAGCTCTGATTCGATGAGTTGTGCCGGTATGGCCGCGCAATTGATCTTGATAAAGGCCTTGTCCCGACGGTCAGAATTACGATGGATGGCTCGGGCGGTCAATTCCTTGCCCGTACCTGTCTCTCCTTGTATGAGAACACTGGCATCAGTGGTAGCTACGGTTTCAATACGAGCAATCACCTGCTGCATCCGATCAGAGTGGCTGGTCATCCCATCGAGCCGGAAGGAGCTCTCGAGTTCCTCCACCAGGTATTGCTTTTCATTTTGTAACTCGTCCGTCAAATCATTAATGGCCTCAAATGCGAGAATATTGTCTAACAACAACCTAAGTGTCGACCTCAATCGACTCGCCAGATCTCGCTTATCCGGTCCAAAGGTGTCCGGTGCCTTCGCGTACAGTTCCAAAGCGAAATGATCCGAAGGCCCATGGCTAATCGGCAAATGCAATAACGAACGAATGCCGTACCGGTCAAGAAACTGCTGGCGGAGTCCCTGCCCCTCAGCGCTGGCTACATGCACCTCATCACTGAAATCAGGGAAAAAGCTTTCGGGTAAGGCGTTCTTTGCCTGCATTACCTGTAGGAGACTCGATTCGTCCAGCACCTGGTACTCGTCAAATCCGACTTTGTGGAAGACAAGCATCCGCTGCTGCTCTTCCATTTGAAGGTAGACGACGGCGGTATCGAAGACAAACCCTGACTCGAGGACTGAGATGATATCCTGCATTTGCTGCTGGACAGATGCCCTATTGTTAAGGGAGTTGGCTAAATCTAGCTGTAGTCGCTGCAGCGCTTGCGAACGACCGATCTGCTCATCCGCCATCATATTAGAAATAGCCATGGATAATAGCTCAGCGACTCCCTCAAGCACCCCCACCGAAGGCGACAGGCTAGGGACCCCAGAAAACTCCAAAAGGGCAACCCCTTTTTTGCCACCACTCACGATGAAAGGCAGCGTCACAAGAAACAGGGTGCCACTTTGCATCATACGATTGAGAAGCGAGCTTTCCTTGAAGTCAGCAAGCAGATCGTTGACGGATGCACTTTGCATGGTCTCCTGGGAGAGCAAAAAAAGCAAAAACGGGCCGCTGTCAGACGCAAAGCTCAGGGGATCGGTCTCATCTTCGAAGTAGGCCAGAGGTTCCGAGTGCTCCGAAGCAGAGAGCACTACCGACATTCGGAGCAGGTTGGGCAACATGCCGGAAAGCCTATTCTCAACAGATTGCCTGATCTCAAGCTTGTGTGAAGCTT
>JBCCXG010000745.1:0-3357 GCA_039191945.1 Bacteroidota bacterium | reverse complement strand
GTAAGATCATTGATTATTCAAAGTTCAAATACGAGCAGAAAAAGAAGCAGAAGGAGATTAAGTCAAAGGCTGCTAAAACGGTCGTAAAGGAGATAAGATTTGGTCCGAATACCGATGACCATGACTTCAATTTTAAACTCAATCACGCGAAGAAGTTCTTGCAAGAAGGTGCCAAGGTAAAGGCCTTTGTACATTTTCATGGACGTACCATTGTCTTCAAAGAGCGTGGAGAGATCCTGCTTTTGAAATTTGCGCAGGCGCTGGAAGAGGATGGGAAAGTGGAGTTGCTACCGAAGCTGGAAGGTAAGAGGATGTCGATTATCCTCGCCCCGAAAGCGGCCGCGAAGAAGAAGTAGTATTTATTTGAATTAAGTAGATAGAAGAATGCCGAAAATGAAGACTAAATCCAGCGCCAAGAAGCGATTCAAGCTGACGGGTACTGGAAAAGTGAAAAGGAAGCATGCTTTTAAGAACCATATTCTGACGAAGAAGGAAACGAAGCAAAAGCGTAACCTTCGAAATTTCACTGTGGTCAACAAGCGTGACGAGAAGAACATTAAGGAAATGCTTAATGTCTAAAACCTCTTAGGTTAAATTGTTTTACCCGATGATTTGGCTCGAAGTCTCTGACAATCAGGGCGCCAATCGTCAAAAAATTACAAAATGTCAAGATCAGTAAATCATGTAGCGTCCAGAGCTCGCCGCAAAAAGGTAATGAAGCAGGCGAAAGGTTACTTTGGGCGCCGAAAGAACGTGTGGACGGTCGCGAAGAATGCCGTAGAGAAAGGCATGCAGTATTCGTACCGGGACCGCAAAGTGAAAAAGCGTGAGTTTCGCGCACTTTGGATCCAGCGAATCAATGCTGGCGCAAGAGAGCATGGCTTGTCTTACTCAAAGTTCATGGGACTCTTGAAAGAGAAAAATATTGATATCGATCGCAAGGTGCTGGCCGATTTGGCCATGAACCACCCGGATGCCTTCAAGGCAGTGATCGATAAGGTGAAGTAATTCACGATTAAAATCCTGACGAAAAGGCCCTTCCAAATCGGAGGGCCTTTTTTATTTCCATGGTCGGCGTCGCTAGCGGTAGGACTGGAAAACTTTGCCGATGATCCGCCACTCTCCTTGGATTTTATAGAGGGACATGAAGTCAGTAAAAATGTGATTACCATCCCTTTTGACTTCTATCCTTGCGACGGCGGTATTCTCCGCAATCGAGACCATGGGGAAATCATACTCGATATTGGGTTTGGGTCGATCGGGGTTGTTCTTCTTTGATGCTTCCACTCGACCGGCCCAATCCGCGATAGGCACTTGGGAAACCTTGTCATCTCGGTTGACAAACATGATGAAGTTGGGGTGAAATCCATCCCGCATGGCTTCAGCGTCACTGTTCATGTGTGCACCTTCCAGGTAGGCTTTGATAATCACATCCTTGACGGCCGCCTCTTCTTGGGCGTAGGAGGTAGAGCAGGTGACAAGCGCGAGCAAGGCGATGTGTGGTATGTATTTGAGCATATCGTTTTTATTTGTTATACGATTAGGAATGTAATAGTTTCAAAATCGTAAAAAAGAATGGCGACTTGCCAAGGCAGCTATAGCCCGTTGGGAGGGGGACCTGCCTGCGCATGATACTGCTATGGGTTAGAATGGTCGACTTTTGTTTCGAACCTCACGCTTCATAACTCTGACGATGAACAATTTTGCGCATACCTTGGATAGGCTATTATTCCTTTTGATGTTTCTGTCTGGCTTATGCTTGATCGGTTGTCAGAAGCCCAGTGGATCAGTTGAACTATCAAAGGCCAAATTACCGGCGAAAGACTATCGATATGTCATCTGTACGGACATGACGCATGATGATGATAATTCCCTCATACGACTTTTACATTATGCCAATGAAATCGATATCGAGGCGATTATCGTGACGGAGCAGGGCCCTGAGACCTGGAAGATTGAGGATTGGCCCAACAAGATGTGGAATCGAGCTCAGGATATCCTGGACAAGTACGAACTGGTGGAGGACAACTTGCGGAAGCATGCTGATGGCTTCCCGTCGGCTGGCTACTTCCGTAGCATCACAAAACGAGGGATGGGCTCCGCTGAGCGCATGTCGGGATCATCCGACGAAGGGGCGGAACATTTTTGGGATTACGTAGGTGAGGGTCGTGATTCGGATGGCTCTCGATTTTTGCAAGAGGTTTTTGATCGTGAAGATGAGCGTCCCATTTATGTTGCGTTCTGGGGAGGGCCGATCACCTTTGTCCAGGCCACGTGGCGTTACGAGCAGAGCCATACGGCTGGCGAGGTGCAGGCTTTGATGGACAAGCTCATCTTTCATTGCATCAGTTTTCAGGACATCACATTTGAATACTTCATTGACTTGGATTCGATCTGTGGTAGGTTTTATGGAGATTATAGCGGAGAGCGCCTCGTCCCCTCTGTGTCGCTCATAGACACGGATCACTTCTGGAAGTACATCGGCGCCACCGATGTTCCTACTATTCATGCCAACTCTGGTGTACTCGGTGACTTGTATGATGAGGGGGGAGAAGGAGACACACCAGCTTTTCTGAATTTGATTTCGATGAATTTGGGCTTGAGCGATATAAGTCAACCTACCTGGGGCGGCTGGGGCGATCGCTTCATTCCACACACTTTGCCCAACGTGTGGGAGGCTGATGATCCCAATGAATTGATGCGATGGCTGGAGGCAGCCAACAATAGTTTTTATGCTCGGTGCAAGTGGGAGACGCTGGATTTTGCGCAAGTCAACCATGATCCGGTGGCAGCTTTCGAGGGCGATACCTCCCCCGATGCAGTGTTCTTGACCGGCAGTCTTGGTGAAGAGGTGTCCTTGTCCGCTTTGGGATCAACGGATCCCGATGGGGACGCTTTGACCTATTCGTGGTGGCACTATCCCGTCCCCGGCTCATACCAAGGTGAAGTAGCTATCATGTCAAATCAAAGTGAAAGTACAACATTGATGTTACCTCAGGATCTTGGGGATCGTCAGTTGCACATTGTTCTTGAAGTACTGGATGATGGACATCCAAGCCTACGGTCCTACAAGCGAGTGGTTCTTTCGGCCAAGGACTAGGCGTTCTGCATCTTGTCAATAAGTGATTACTTTTTGCGCTTTGCGCTCGGCATTCGCGCTTTTATAGATCGCCTCGAGCTGTTTTTTCATCTCCTCAAACTGATGAGGCATTTCAGTCGAGAGGTCATGCGTTTCGGCGAGATCTTCTATGACATGGTAGAGGGCATATCGTGTAGGCATACTAAATCTCTCTGTGTAATATCCACGAAGTACATAGTCTCCGGAACGGATGGCCACACAGGGGCGATCGACACCTT
>JBCCXG010000744.1:0-3362 GCA_039191945.1 Bacteroidota bacterium | reverse complement strand
GGAGAGGCCGGAGCTTTCCCGGGTATTTCACGGGCGAATTTTTCCTGGATCCCAATGCAGGAGCGCGGGATCATTACCGGCATCAATTTCTCCGGCTCCCGTCTGGGCGCTGCGTTTGCTTTCCCTGCCGTGACCTGGTTGATCGTTTCCTTTGGGTGGCGATGGAGTTTTTTCATCATGGGTGCGATTGGGCTGGTTTGGGCGCTGTTTTGGTATTATTGGTTTAGGGATGCACCGGAAGATCACTCGTCGGTGAGCGAAGCAGAAAAGGATTTCATTCTCAAACATCGACAGGCACCGGAACAGCAGTTGGAGAAGGGTTTTTCCACGGGCAAGATCCTGGGATCCAAGAACATGCTCCTGGCGATGGGGCAATACTTCGGCAGCAATTTCATCTTCTTCTTCTGCCTCAGCTGGATGTTTCCCTACCTGCGTGATCGCTTTGGTATCGGTGCGCAAGAAGCGAGCCTTTACGCCATGTTTCCCTTGATCGCCGGTGCGGTGGGTAACTGGGTCTCGGGCTATTTTGTGGATGTCATTTATAAACGCGGGAGCTGGAAGTGGTCCCGGTCCATCCCAGCCATCACTGGCTTCAGCCTGGTGGGTCTGGGAATCGTCTGCATATTGGTGGCAGATGGGATCCTCTTGGCGGTGGTTGGGCTTTCCGTGGCGGTCCTTGGGGCGGACATGACCTTGAGCCCCTCTTGGTCGTTTTGTGTGGACATTGGCAAATCTCATGCCGGAGCCATCTCCGGCCTGATGAATATGGCGGGTAACATTGGATCGTTTGTGACGGGCATCTCTTTTCCCTACCTGGTATTATGGACGGGTACCAGTGATACGTTTTTCTTCATCGCAGGAGTGCTCGTTGTCCTCTCTATCGTAGCGTGGCTCTTTATGGATCCCAACCGTGCCCTTTCCGATGAAAAGGGTTAAAGGTGTCGTTGCTGGTGCGGGCTATTTCAGCCTTTTTCATCTGGAAGCTTGGAGCCGGATCGAAGAGGTGGAGATTACGGCTATCTGTGATCTAAACGAGTCAAAAAGTCGCTCCAAAAGCGCGGAGGTTGGTATCAACCGTTGGTACACCGACTACAAAGAAATGCTGTCAAAGGAACAGCCTGATTTCGTCGATATCATTACCCCACCCGCTTCCCACCTTGAACTGACCCTGGAGGCACTCGATCAAGGCATACACGTCATATGTCAGAAGCCGCTGGCACCCACTTACGAGGTAGCCCGGCAAATGGTCGCAGCCGCTGAGCGCTCCGGATGCCGGTTTATGGTGCATGAGAACTGGCGCTTTCAGCCCTGGTACCGCGAGATCAAAAAGCTGCTTCAGGGAGACGTCATTGGTGCTGCACATAGCGTCTACTTTCGGCAACGGATGGGCGATGGGTGGGGTGAGCAGGCGTACATTCCGCGACAGCCCTTTTTTAGAGAGTACCCCCGCTTACTGGTTTACGAAAATGGCGTGCACTTCATCGATACGTTTCGCTACCTGTATGGGGAGATCGACAGTGTCTTCGCCAAGCTCCGAAGGCTGAACCCGGTGATCAAGGGGGAAGACTGTGCCCTGGTCCATTTGACATTTGCTAATGGCATGCATGCGACTTGGGATGCCAATCGATATAATGAGCCGAACCATGAAAACCCACGCTACACGTTCGGAGAAATGTTGATCGATGGGATGAACGGCTCCCTTCGGCTGTATCCAGAGGGTCAAATCACTATACAAAAGCTGGGAGGACCGGAAACCTCCCATGCCTATCATCATCCGACCGTCAACTTTTCCGGGGACTGCGTTTACGCCACGCAGCGACACTTTATCACACAGCTGCAGACCGGCGCAGACTTCGAGACCAACGGGCCGGACTACCTCAAAAACCTCAAGGTGCAGGATGCGGTGTATCAGAGCGCAGCGGAGGGGAGGGTGGTGCTGTTGCAGTAGCGCCACCCAACCAGGATGCCAATTGACTCAATCCAGGGATTGCAGTACCGACAACTTCGGTAAGCAATGCACCCCTGCTCAGGCTTCCTTGCACCCATGTTTGCATGGACGCTGATTCAGTGAGTTTGGATGAACCACCAAAGAATCCCAATGCCCGTTAGCATCATTACCGCTACAATACTTGACTACCCTTTCTCATAGCAAGTGTAGCTGCACTAACCTTGAGGCATATCGGAGTAAAATGCAATGTTCATTTTCCTGAAAGCTTTGTCGCGGTCCGGCACGAGATCGGCATACGCTTCACTGTCAAATACTGCCTGCGCAGCTTGCTTCGCCTCCTTGCCGTCGAACTCCACAATCATGGACATGAAAGTGTCGGTGTGGCCAACGACCGACTTATCCTGCTTGATAATCTTAGGTACTGAGCCCCCTGCTTGCATCAGCATGGGAATAACCCCTTGAACATATCGTTCCAAGGCGTCATGATGCTCCATAATGGGCGTCGCTGTGACAAACAAATAGGTCTTACTGGTTGGATTAGGATCCGGAATCTGGAAAAAGTTGACAACGTCACTTCCTTCGTCCCATCTCGGTGTCATTTCAATGGAGGAAATCTTCCAATTCCCATCAGTCTCAATATAACCACAGGTGTAGAAGGCATTAAGGTTCATCACTTCATCACCTCTCTTATGCCTCGCAAAAACATAGGTATCACCAGATGCCTCCTGGCCATTTACCTCCAGGAGAGAATTAGTCATGTAATGTTGGGTAACCAGGCCTTCTGTTGAAAAAAGATATTGTACCAATTGGGTGTATTCATCGGCACTCATTTCCTGAGGGCCGCCCATTCCCCACTTCGAGTAGTCGACGTTCAGCGAGTCGTGAAAGATGGATCGAAAGGTTTCCCAGTCCTGCTTATCGATACCTTGAGCGTACTTGTAATGTAATTCTTTGATCGCCTGTTTGGCGCTTAGGACTTCAATATCCATAAATAATGCGTTTATAAGGTGGAATTTTCACTTTCGTAAAGATTCATCCCCCCAACACAAACACACTTAACAAATGATAAGTAAGCATTCAACGTCTATCCCAGCGAGTTTTCCTTAGTCTACTTAAGGATACCGGTGTGATCCCGAGAAATGTTGCAATGTCCTTTAGCTGAAAGTGTTGGAAGATCTCGGGTTGGTTGACTTCCAAATACTCATACCTCTCCAAAGAGTCCAAGCTTAACAACATCTTTCTCAGTTCGAACTCTTCAATGTATTGGTGTTCTGCCATGACTCTGCCTACTCTCTCGATGGCATGAGAGCGGTCGTACAATTGGGTAAGTCCACTGTAGGGAATGACATCAAATTCGCAGAATTCTTCACAAATCACCGCCATATTGGAAGGTTCCTGTCTTAACAAGCTTTTG
>JBCCXG010000743.1:0-3376 GCA_039191945.1 Bacteroidota bacterium | reverse complement strand
GGTTGGAGTGCCTTACGGATCGGCACACCTCTAGAGATAGGGACCTTACTGGCGTCCCCACTGAGGTGGGTGTCTGCTCCGTAGTAACCCAAGTACACAGCGTTGCTTTTCAAACCGACGTCCTCTAATAGGTCGGAAATCCTTAGACCTCCCCAAATCGCGCAGGAGACTGCACCGATGGTCCATTGGTTGCCCTTTGCCGGTGGATTGAATTCACTTCTACCGTTGCCGCCGCATTCCAAGGTGAGTTGGTAGGTGTATTTTGGGAATTTTGATTTTAATTCAGCCAGGGTGTAGGTCTTAGAAGAGCTTACCGATTCTCCATCTATCGTCAAGGTCCATTGCGAAGTATCTATTTGGGTTGGCACCAGACCATTGTTTCTGATAAACATATTCGAGGCTGGCGTTACTTTGTCATCAAGCAAATGAGCTTTCGCTTCCATGTTCCAGGGGCGATCGTTGAGCAGGACCATCCCCTGATCTTTAGAAAAGAGTTGATAGGGGTCTTGTTGTGCCAGCAATGAAACGCCTTTGGGCAGCAGATCGGCGAATACAACTGGAGCCGATAAAATACCCGCGCTCGAAGCCAGGGACAGTTTGATGAATGCTCTTCTCTTGGTCATGACCAAAAGATAGCGTACCGAGCATTTCAGTGCCAAATGTCCGACACAAATAACCTTGATGCCGTTGATCTACGATGAGCGTCGCAAAAGGTCCCCGCAGTAGATTTTGGTTAGGAAGCGGACCATCTTATCATAATGAGCAGCGATTGGTCACGCTTCCGTGATACTTCTGTGATATTTATGTGCGTCATTAGCTATTGGAATGAAAAGTGTGCTTGTCGTTGAAGATGATCGGGAGATTGTCAATCTTTTAGAGATTCACTTGAAGGACCTCGATTGTGAGGTGATCAAGGCCTACGACGGGGCTACGGGCTTGGAACAAGCCGTGACCGCGTTACCTGACTTGATTATTCTTGATGTGATGCTCCCTGAGATCGATGGTATCGAGGTTTGCCAAAAATTGAGGGCAAAGGCCATCAATACGCCGATCATGATGCTCACAGCCCGTTCAGAGGAAATTGATCGCGTACTGGGCCTGGAAGTGGGGGCTGATGATTATCTCACGAAGCCTTTTAGCGTTCGTGAATTCATTGCCAGGGTCAAGGCGATGTTTCGACGGACCAAAATGATCCAAGAGAGCATGGAGTCGGAGCAGAACAAGGTGCTGCGCTTTGATAGCTTGGTCATCGATATAGAGATGCGCAAGGTGACGATCGATGGGCAACGAATAGAGTTGTCACCGAAAGAATTCGAACTGCTCGTCGTCCTTGCTTCGAACCCAGGCAAAAGCTACAATCGGTCAAGACTCCTGGGGTTGGTCTGGGGCTATGACTTCGAGGGATATGAGCACACGGTCAATTCGCACATCAATCGGCTCCGGGCGAAAATCGAGCCGGATATGGCCGATCCAAAATACATCTTGACTACCTGGGGAGTTGGCTATAAATTCAACGAGGAACTCGACTAAATAACATGGGGAAGAGGACTGTTTCCAATAAGCTGGTGACCAAGTTGATGATCTCTTTTCTGCTCATCATCTTCCTGGCGGGGCTGAGCTACGTCGGTACGACGATCTATTTTTCTAACAAGTACTTCCTGGAAACGGAGCAACGGCTCAATGCCAACCTGGCGTCCCACTTGATCGAAGAAAAGTTCCAGGACCAACAACCCTTCTTGGAAAATGGCGAGGTCAATAAGGCGCTGTTTGGGGATTTGATGCACGATATGATGGCTGTGAACCGGGGCATCGAGGTGTATCTTTTGGATGGAAAAGGCAAGGTCCTGTACTCGGTGGTGCTGGACCATAGTTCCGATCAGGCCCCGAAGAAATTTGTCGATCTGGCGCCGATCCGAACCTTTATCACAGCACCCGGAAGCCGTTTCGTTTTGGGGGATGATCCATTGCATGCCGATCGTCGCAAAATCTTTTCGGCGGCTCCATTCGAAGTAGGTGGCAGAGACGGTTTCATTTACATCGTTTTGGCCGGTGAGGAGTACGCTGATGTTGGAGATTCGCTTTTGTCCAGCTACTTCCTGCGATTGGGGGTTGGTGCCTCGATGTTGACACTCCTGTTCGCAGCCCTGCTGGGTATCCTCGTGATTTGGTACCTCACCAGAAATCTCCGAGAGATCATCCACGCCACTAACCGGTTCAAGGAGGGCGACCTTCAGTATCGGATTGCCCAAGCGGAGCAGCAAGACCTTGCCCTACTGGCGACTACATTCAATTCTATGGCAGGGACTATCCTTGACAACATTGAGAAGATCAAGTCCGTGGAGAACTTAAGAAGGGAACTCATCGCCAACATCTCGCATGACTTGCGGACTCCACTCTCCGTCATGCAAGGCTATGTGGAGACCTTGCAAATGAAGAGTGCGCAGCTTTCTGAGCAGGAGAAAGAGAAATACCTAGAGATCATCTCGGACAGCACCGAGCGGCTATCTAAGCTGATTGCGCAGCTGTTCGAATACTCCAAACTAGAGGCGAATCAAATCGAACCGGTGAAAGAACCTTTTATGATCAGTGAGCTGGTGAGTGATCTACACATGCACTACCAGATCCTCGCGGAAAAGAAAGGTATTACCCTTGGCTTGGAGGTAGAGGAGCAGTTACCACTGGTTTTTGCGGATATTGGTCTGGTCGAGCGTGCTATTCAAAATCTGATGGACAATGCGCTCAAATTCACGCCAAAAGGAGGTGTGGTCACCATGCAATTGCGCAGCCAGCAATCAGAGGTGGAGGTGCTAATCAAAGACACGGGCCTAGGAATTCCCGAGCAAGATCAAGCCCTGATCTTTGAGCGCTACCGACAATCGAAAACCGGGAAAGACCAAACGGGAGCGGGCTTGGGTCTGGCCATCGTCAAGAAGATTATTGAAATCCATGACTCCACGATCAGTGTATTGAGCCGCCCCAATGCGGGCACGACCTTTCGCTTTTCGCTTCCGGTTTATCAGTTAGGTTGAGTCGCAGGTACTGCGTAGTAAATAGGCGGCTGTCAAAGCGCCGAGGGGTGGGGTCCAGTGGATCGCCAGCACATGACTAAGTTGGAGTATCAGCCGCTGAATTTTTCACCCTCGCTGAAGGAAAGCATTGTCCAGGCGTATCTTAGCAGGCCTTGGGCGTTCGTGTGCAATGTCCGGTGGTCGACTACTTATTTAAACGCTCAGCTTACATGAAGAAAGTATTGATCCTTACAGGCGGAGGGGATTGTCCAGGACTCAATGCGGTCATCAGGGCCATTGCCCGGCGAGCTGCGCAAGAGGGCGGCTGGAAAGTGTATGGGAGTCTGGAGGCTTATCATGGTGTGATG
>JBCCXG010000742.1:0-3377 GCA_039191945.1 Bacteroidota bacterium | reverse complement strand
GTCGGACTTTGTAAATGATAATGATGCGGGAGCCAGGATACAGGCCAGGCGCACCGTGAAGAGGGCTGGCTGCTCATTGAGAAGAAGAAGAAGAGCCACAGGTGGTCGGGGCGAGAGCGACGGAGAGGTGTATGACCTAGTGGCTTACAGAGAAACTGATGAGAATGGAAGGGTCACCTTCACTGATCTTCCTGATGGCTACTATCGACTGAACATCGAATACCCTGGGATACCCATGGACCCCACCTCATTTGTGGAATTTCAAATAGGTGATGGGGGGCTCGAACAAAACTCTCTTACATTGGAGGCGACCGTCGATGAGACGGGCATTGAGGTGGAGTTGGTTGAGATCTTGAAGATAATGGGCAGTTATTTTGAAGATGTGTCCATCTATCCTAACCCCGCAAGCAAAGATTTAAATGTCGCCTATGCTGGACTCACGAGAGACGGCGTAGTGATGCAAATGCTCGACTTGCAGGGCCGTTTGTTTAAAGAAGAGGAACTGGTCCGTAGCCAGGACAATGTCATGACCATGGATGTGAGTGACTTAAATCCCGGACTTTATTTGCTAAGATTCATAGACCCCACCAACGACGAAGGCATTATAGTCTTCAAGGTACAGATCAAGCGTTAAGTACTCAGAAGCGGAAAGATGTAAGTATTTTAGACGTTGATCTGCGCTCAGGCTTACCAAAAACCCGGTGTCCTTTTGTTGGGGGCAGCCCTATGCTGAGCATCCCGCTGAACCGGTATTATCACGGTGCGAATGGGTAAAATCTATGAGTAAATCACCATCTTTTCTCCCGAAAAGCCTATACTGAAGGTTATTCTGCTTATCTTCACTGACTGATTTGAAGGTGGCGTCTATACGGCACGTGACAATCAGCTGCTTAACAACCGCAGAATGACAAGGTCTTTTATGATTTTTACCGGGTGCGCAAACACCGCTGGATCGATGGCTTCATTGCCATACAATCTGATTTGTTCAGATTCTTACTTAGTACTCATTGGAATTTTTGCAGCGACTTTCGTCAGGAACCGCTGAAAATCAACCTAAACCAAAACATCAATGAGACTGAAGATAAATGCTTGCTTGCTCCTAGCAGTGATGGCATCTTCACTATGTGCCAATGTCTTGGGTTCCTCTGGGCATATGGCAAAAATGCTTCTCCCTCTGACCGCGGAGTTGGAGTGCGTACTGGATGATGCCACAAATACGGAATTTTTTGAGGGTCCGGTTGACGGTCCGACACTTTTGAAGGCCAATACGGCCTACTTTCTGCCCAGAACAACGGAGAGAAGGACGGGCGTCGAGGTTGTTGATGTATTGACCAATAGGGTCATTAAGGTTTCGGGTGATTTGACCCCTTTTGCAAATGACCGTTTTGAAAACTTTTTTGATTATCCGAATAATCCTTCAGACTATCAGGTGTTCGTTGGATATAATGCTGCGTATCAGTCGATTATTGAACCACTTACAGGAGAGGCTGGACAATGGCCGTATTATGATAATACCGATACGTGGATCTATGTTGGGAATTCAGCCCATCAGATCGAGACGGGGGACTATCTGAATTTTTTCAAGACGGGTACGAATCAATTCAACGCCACCACATTGCCGAAAGTAACGCAGCAAATGGTGGATGAATCAGCGACGATTAGCGTTCAGCTCGTATGCAATGCCGGCAACGACATTCAACTGAGGCGCAATGCCGAAGCTGGGCTAGACCGACTACAGCGCCTAGGTTCCGCAAACACTACACAAGCTAACCTGGTAATGAAGACGGGTCTAGCTAATGATCTATTCAGCCTGCGGCTGCAAGCTAAGCAATTTGCACCGCAGGCTGGATACAATGACTTGGGCTGGGAAGTGATTGAACAAAGGGAAAACTACCTCTCGGCTAGTGCCTCAAAGCTCTTCGCGATGCCGGTGGAGCCAGGTGAGGAAATCAAACCGTCCTTGAGGTGGCTCAATGCAATTGGGGATGATCAGGCGCAGACCGCTGAGGATGTCTCATTTGATATCAATGGCAATACCTATGTAGGAGGTCACTTCCTGGGCAATGTTACATTTGGAGGAGCAGCTTTTGACTCTGATGGAAAGCCCACTGGCTATGTGGCCAAATACGATACGGAGGGTAACCACCTTTTGTCTTTCGCTTTGTTTTCCAATGATCAGGCAAACGTAACGGCCTTGAGTGTGGTGGAGGTGCCGGAGGAAGATGGTGACATAATCGTCACTGGTACTTTTAAGGGGTCCTTGACTGGCTCTGGCTTGGACTTGTCGACTGAAAGTGATGCGGTCTTCGTTGCGAGGTATGATGTTTCTGAAGGGGTCTTCATATGGGGTGAAAGGTACGAGGCAGATGGAGAAGTTATTGTTGGGGATATGGCAACAGATGGCACCGATGTCTATGTTACTGGAGCTTTTGCTAGTACCATCAATTTTCCAGGCAGCCCGGAGTACAACAGCGACGGTTGGGACATGTTCTTTGTCAAACTCAGTGGCACGACGGGAGATATCTTGTTGGAGGGTGAGCAGGTTTTTGGTGGATCTGATGACCAGGTTGCCAGTGGGGTGGCGGTGACGACAGAAGGAGATTACTACCTGAGTGGTCATTTCAAAACTACAGTGGATTTTGGACTAGGGAATCTCGCTTCAGATGATGAGGATGGCTTTGTTGTCCATTTTGGAAGTGATGGTGTTGCACAGCATGATGCCCAAATTCGAGGCAACGATATTCAATATGGGGAGAAGATTGCGCTGGATCCCGAAGGGAATGTTCTGCTAATGGGCGAGTATAAAGATGCCGCTCAGTTGGGTGGCCAATCGATAGAAATTGTAGCCAATGGGTTTGACCTATTCCTTGCGAAATATAATGCGTCGTTGATGATCGAGTGGGTGTATGGCGTTGGATCTGAAATTGATGATTTAGCAGGAGATGTAGCAGTTGATGCCACAGGTAAGGCCTTCTTTATGGGGAATATTGGTGGTGAGGGAAATGCCTTCGATTTGAACCCGTCGCCAGACGAAGAAGATATTTTCTCGATTGCTAAAAACGATGTCTTTGTCACTATTCTGGATCCGGATGGTCAGTACTTGTCGGGTTACCAGATCGGTGGTACAGAGAGTGAAACGACGGCTCGTGGAATCGCAGTAAGTGCTGAGAATCGTGCCGTTGTTCATGGGACTTTTAATGGCCCTGTAGATTTTGACCCCTGCGGCACCAATGATGAGGAGCCTGCGGGTGACTTTGACCTCTTTGTACAGAACATCGATCTCTTAGGCACTCCGCGACCGGAGGTCACTTTTGCGGTAGACACCTATTGCGAAGGCGAGGTCATTACCCCACCTACGGCTGTGGGCACAAATTTGC
>JBCCXG010000741.1:0-3381 GCA_039191945.1 Bacteroidota bacterium | reverse complement strand
TCACCCGCCCAAACATATAACCATCACCGCTTCACTCCCTCAAACGTGCCATACCCGCTGACTTCCCATTTGAAGCCCTGCACACGCGCGCCCTTACGGACAAACTTCACCTTCCACGACTTATCAAGCGTTTGGAGAACTCCCTTTTCGCCTGGTAGCATGATGGGTCCGGTCCCACTAGGAAAAACAAAACGTAACAATCCATCCTGCATGAGAATCTCCACGCTGTACCCAAACTGCGTGATCTCGTACGTGCCCAATACCTCGTCCGAGAAATCCATCGCCGCCATTTGCTGCTGCAGAGAAGGATAGAAGTTGTCGGTGATGTCCTCATCTGGCATACCCGCGTTGACATTGACACCGGTCACCTCCCACTGGGGATTGATTGAATAAGTGTATCGGTCCATCTGTTCCCAAATCGAGGCTTTCTCATAATGTAACTCCTCCGTTCCATCTGACTTGCGGACGGTGATCACCAAAGGCACCGGTCGCGATCCTTTGTTGGAGATCACAATGCGCTCATTACTCGCCTCCTCGATCTGGATATCCGCGGTGCCGAACTCAAAAAACCAAGGCTTCCAAATCCATGACAGGTCTTTTCCCGCGACATCCTCGAACGTGTAAAAGAAATCGTAGGGCGTTGGAGACTTCTTCGCCCACCGCCGCACATACTCCCGAAAACACTGCATAAACAGCTCCTCCCCCAATTCATCATAGATCACCGAGTAGATAAATGCGGGCAGTGCATAGGCTGTATAGTAGTAGCTATCACCCAACTGGTTAGAGGGCACCATCAAAGGCACGTCACCACTGGTTCCTATTTCTTCCATACCCGCCGCCCAAAGCGTCTGCGGAGGCAAGTCTCGTTGATTCCAGAAGCGATTTTCTACCAGTGCTGCCATGATCTCAGCCCAGCCTTCATCCATCCAAGCATATTTCTTCTCGTTGATCCGAACATACATAGGAAACCAGGTGTGGAACATCTCATGCAGTGCCAGGTTGACCCCCGGCCCATCATTGTAGGCCATCATGGGGTACTCCATACCCCCTCCATCCAAACCAATGACGGTCGTAAACCGCGGATAGGGATAAGGAACAGCCGGAACATCTTCAGAAAAATGCTTCATCCCCTTTCTCTGTACTTGAGTAAAGTCTCTATACGCGGCCGCATCCTCCGCCGGGTAGGCTGAACTGACGAGCACCTCCCTATCTTCTACTTGCTGAACGGCTGCATCCCACACATAGTGGTCGCTAAGCGCAAAGGCAAAGTCAGGGACTTCCTCCGCAGAAAATCGCCAGCTACCGGATTTATGCTGCACGCCTTTTCGGATGTCGCTGACTGAGACAATCTCAACCGTCTCTTCAGATGATAGCGCTTCCTGGTACTGTGTCATGGTCTTCGAATTGAAGACTTCCTCTGCATTTTGTAAAACGCCCGTTGCCCATACCGTAAACTCGCTTGGGGCGGTGATTGTGACCGCGTAATTGGCCAGGTCATGATAAAACTCGGCCATACCCTCGAAGCTCTCCGCATCCCATCCGAAAACGTCATCGTACACGGCCACTTTGGGGTACCAATAAGCCAAAAAGAAAGTGGAACTATCGGCTGCTCCGGTGCGATCATTGGACCACGGGATGTCCTGCTCCCAGGTGAAAGACAGGCTTAGCTTGCGACCAGGTTTCAAGGGGTTATCCAAGAGTATGCTCAGGATGGTTCCTTCCCGCAAGACTTGTGGTCCATCAAATGCAATCTCCCGCCCCTCCACGTTTGCGGACAAGATTTTGACTCCCTGACCAATGTCCTCTGGCTTAAGGGGCGAATTGCGTATGGTTCCCGCTTTGAACACGTCATGGGTCAGTTGCAACACCACACGACGCAGATCATTAGGACTATTGTTGGTGTAGGAAATGATTTCGCTGCCCCTGATTGACCTGTTCTCAGTATCCACGGCCACCTTTATTTGGTAATCCGCAATGTTTTGCCAGTAGTTTTGCCCAGGGGCTCCGGACAGATCACGAGTACCTTTCTCGTAGGCTGCACTGATCTCCTTCGGCATATGAAGAGAAGCCTTTTGGGAAGTGGCGATCAGGGTAAGGCAACTAAAAACTATGGTTTGAATTGTTTTGAGGACCATGAGGTACGACTTTGCGATACGGAAGATACAGGCCCGATGCCAAAAGGTCAATGCGGTACCCGGCATATACATTGGTGATTGATAGCACCACTAGCGTTAGGTCATCAATACTCACTATTCGAACTGCTGCATGTACTCCAGGAAGATTTTAGCCGTCGCGTCCAGGTTTTCAAGGCTACCACCCCCTTCTAACACCTCGCACATTTCGTATACAATCCAACCTTGATAGCCAATCTCTTTCAAAGCACTGAACCACGTCGCATAGTCAATCATCCCCTCTCCCATCGGTACAGCCCTCATCACCGGCTTTTCAGCCTGATAATTGGTCAGTTGGTGTACGTACTGGAAGCGAGGCTGTTCAACATAGTCTGCTGCGATGGTATTCACGATAAAGGGTTTCATCTTGATGATCGATTCACGCATTTCTTCAGCAGATAGCCCCTCCAGTGCCGGAGACCAGGCATCCCAGCCAGCCATCACATTAGGCATATTCACTTCCTTCAACAACCAGTACATCGCATCGTGATGCAGGGCGATGTCATGGTGGTTCTGAACAGCCAGCGTGACCCCATGCTCCGCAGCCAGTTTTCCTGCCATTTTGAGACCATCCACTACCACGGCATATTGCCTGTCGTAGGGAATGCCGGGTCGCTCGTAACCGGTGAAAATCCGAACCATGTTGGTCCCAAGATCTTTCGCCAGCTCTGCGATTTCACCTACCCATGCCGCCTGTATCTCAGCATTAGGTATGCCTGGCTTATCGATGCCTGCCGTAAAATCGGTGTAACCCGCCAGCGCCACGAGCGTGAGTCCCAGCGACTCGATTTTCTCCTTGAGTCTTTGGCGAGCTGCTTTGTCATAGTCGTGAGGTGAAACATGAGGCCTTTTCGCTACTAGCATGACGCCTTCATAGCCAAGTGCTTTAGCTTTTTCCAGAAACTCATCCACACTCAATGCTGTCTGACCACGCCAAGCGCCATAGTAGCTGATGGAATGTAGACACGTTTTTAGCTTGAAGTCTCCAGGATTACCAGTTGGTGTACGCTGAGCCAATGCAGCGGAGTAAACGATCGATAGCAGAAAAAGAATGGAGACGAGTCGCTTCATGGGATGGGGTTTTGATTGGAAAATACATCAATCTCAGGTTTTGACCACTCGTTGGCCCTCCCATTTCATTAGTTCCGCCCGATTCTCTTGATGGAAATGCCAATAATGTAGGCCAGTCCCTCCAGATAAGGGTATGATA
>JBCCXG010000740.1:0-3382 GCA_039191945.1 Bacteroidota bacterium | reverse complement strand
ATTTGTCTAACTGCTTTTCTCATAACTCGTTTAGATTAGATACTTGTTACTGTCTGATTGATTATAAATGTCTTGGCAAAATTCCGTCTTTACCGAGATCATTTACAAGCATTACCCAGTTTTTGTTGCGATTTTCTTATCATTTCCTTGTATTTTTACATTTCATCTAATCGCAATCGTTGACAACGGTGTTGCATTTCGAGAATCATCACGAAATCAGACCTAACATTCAAAAAGTTTCAACAAGTCTTCAAATTGTCCTATAATGGCAATGGAAAACGACATTGAAATAGATACTTGGCAAAAAATGGATAGCCATCCACGCCCATTTTCAATATTTTGCAACGAAGTGATGAACCTCTGGCGTCGACTGGATGAGGCCTTTTCTATCCAATGGCAAATACACGACCTCGATATGCACCCTTTTGGTCCAGGGTACTGGCCCAAAATCTGGACCTTTTGGTGCTTTTAGCCCCGGCCTATCTACTGTCCACTTTTATCAATCATGATATAATCTTCTACTTGCTCATGCTATGCCTGTATTTGGCATACCACACGATAGCCGAAATTTCGTCCTGGCGGGGTAGTCTCGGCAAAAAGCTGATGCGCATGGAAGTCACCAGCGTAGGCGGCGAAGCCTATATGCCACAAAAGGCATTCGTGCGCAATATCTCGAAGATATTGTCACTGATCTTATGCTCCGCTGGGTTTCTTATGGCCGCCTTCAACCGGCGACATCAAACACTGCACGACAAAATTTCCGGTTCGGTAGTCATTATCCCCCTCCAGTGACTTCAAGCCTAGGATAATACCTAAAAATTCATATTTTCGCCAATAAATCATTTAAGAGATGAGCGGACTTAAAAAGTTTGAGAATTTTTTCGAAGGGTTCATGTTTTGGAGCCGATGGGTGCAAGCACCGTTATATATCGGTCTCATCATTGGCGCGGTCCTTTACCTCTACAAATTCTTCGAAATACTCCTACACGTTTGGCACGATACAACGGTACTGAGTGAAAATGACATGATGTTGGAGATTCTCGGCTTGGTAGATATCTCCATGGTCATGAACCTCGTCGTCATGGTAACGATTGGTGGTTATTCCATATTCACCAGTAAGATCGATGTAGACCATCACGAAGACAAACCGCTCTGGCTGGAGGACCTCGATGCCGGTCAATTAAAGATCAAGTTGTCTACCTCTCTCGCCTCCATTTCTGGGGTGCAGCTATTGAAGACATTTATTAACTATCGCGAGTCCGCGAACAAGCCTGAAGCAGAAGCCGTGGTCATGGAAATAGTCATCCATATGGTTTTCATCGTCTCCGCCCTGTTGCTTGCGCAAACTGAAAAAGTCACTCACAGCTACAAACACGGACACTCAGCCGCACATGGCGCTGAGGAAGAAGAAGAAGCGGCAGAAGACGATGGCCACTAGTATCGTCCACATCAGATATAGTTATCAGAAGGAATGGTCCTGTATTCAGGACCATTTTTTTGTACCCATTTGTCGCAAGGCCGCGAGCAACAGCTGTGTTGCAGCACCTATATCTGCCTGGTGGGCCATTTCAATGACTTGATGAAGGTGCCTTGTGGGAATAGAAACAGCCCCTGCAATGGCGCCCGGCTTCCCCATTCGCTGCAAGGCAGCAGTGTCCGTACCTCCAGCGGTCAGGACCTCGGGCTGCCAACGGATGTGCTCATCCTCTGCCACATCCTTTAGATACTGGACCATCCGGGGGTCGCAAATCGTGGAGGCATCCATGATCTTGATAGCCACTCCGTCACCCAACTTTGTTACCATCTCCTCAGGCTTTGCTCCCGGCAAATCGAATGCAATGGTCGTGTCGATGCCCAGTCCAAAAGCCGCCTCAATATGGTGAGCTGCCACTGTCGCTCCCCGGATCCCCACTTCCTCTTGCACGGTAAAGGCACCGTAAACATCCAGATCGTTGTCCTCCAGGGCCTTCATCACTTCCAAAAGGATGTAGACCGAGACTCGATTGTCAATGGATTTACAGTTGACGCACTCCCCCATTTCAGCAAACGCTCGCTCCCTGGTGATCGGATCACCCACCTCGACGAGCTTCTTCACTTCTTCCGCTGGCAAACCAGTATCTACAAAAAAATCTGAAATCTCTACAGTCTTCTTCCGTTCTTCCGGCTTCATGACATGGATAGGTTTCGAGCCCATGACACCCAAAACGTCTTGTCGGCCATGGATCCAAACCCGCTGTGCAGTGAGCGTTTTGGGATCGAAACCACCTAGGGTACTGAATCTCACGAAGCCATGGTCATCAATATGTGTGACGATGAAACCAATCTCATCCATGTGCGCAGCCAGCATCACTCGTTTCTTATCGGGGTTGCGCTTGCCCTTCTTGACCGCGATCAGGTTACCAATATTATCCACGTACAGGTCGTCGACAACACCTTCCAGCTCCTGCTGTAGAAACTGACGGATGCCCTGCTCAAACCCAGGTGCTCCGGCCATCTCACAAAGCTTCTTCAGCATAGGTAAATCTAACGTACTCATACTTGATGATTCAGTTTGAAGTGAGCATCGAAATTAACTCGCAAAAAAATGTCTTGGAAGAAATGAAGGGCGAAGAAAAGATGTGCGCACGAGAAGATTCGAACTTCCACGGGATTGCTCCCACCACCCCCTCAAGATGGCGTGTCTACCAGTTTCACCACGTGCGCATTGCGGAAGTGATTCCGAAAAGGACAGCAAAAGTAAGGGAAATAAGCGCTTAAGCAAATACTCTTCTGCCTATTTGATTCGATCATCTTCCGGGCACCCTCCAAAGCGAATCAATGAAGTATTGATTACTGTCGTAAAAGTCTTGCACTTTGATGAAACCACTCTCCTCGGCGAGCTGATCGATCTCTCGGCGGGAGTACTTTTTGGACACCTCTGTGAAAATGGGCTCCCAAGCTTCCAACTCAAAGTCCTTATCCAATGCGCCGATGGTAAAGTGCTGATCGTAGGTATTGATGAGATAACTTCTACACTCCCCCGTCGCGGGATTGTAGATCGGGTAGTGGTCGAAAGCGTTAAGATCGATATTACCGTCCAACTCGCGATTAATTCGCTCCAAAAGATTAAGATTGAATCGCTTGGTGACACCTGCCTTGTCATGATACGCACTTAATATCATATCGGGATCCTTCCGTAAGTCAAAGCCTACAAGCAAGTAGTCGTCCCCATGCAAATGACCTCTCAGCCTCCTGAGGAACTCTATAGCTTGCGCATTCGTAAAATTACCAATCGTCGATCCAAGGAATAGCACGACATTGCGCTTGCTGGTGTCGTAGTTGATCGAAGACAGCACATCAAAATAGTCCCCTGCCAAAGGGGTGATACTGAGTCCTGGAATCT
>JBCCXG010000739.1:0-3385 GCA_039191945.1 Bacteroidota bacterium | reverse complement strand
TCTTTTTATTTTACATTGATATTAGGATAATGTAATGATAAAGAGAGAGAATGGTTCGCTAACATAGAACAAACAATCTAGTAACAATCGAGAGGCACCTTTACATAAACCCATTAAGACCATGAAGGACCTAGCTATTACGATCATCGATGACGAGGAAGATATCCTCGAACTCCTCAGGTACAACTTCGAGAAAGAGAGAATGCAAGTCGCCACCTACACCTCAGGATATGACGGCATGGCTCACATCCGATCTCAAAGGCCCGATTGCGTAGTCTGCGATTGGATGCTCGGAGATATCGACGGGATAGAGATCTGCCGACTCATCAAAAGAGATAAGGAGTTGGAGTACATTCCCTTTATCATGCTCACTGCACGTAACGACGAAATCGACGTCGTGACAGCACTGGAGCTGGGGGCGGATGACTACGTCACTAAACCGGTGAGGATCAAAGAACTGATCTGCCGAGTAAAAAAAACACTGCGCCGGCAACGAGGCCTTCCGGAGAGTCTCGGTCTTACCAAACGGTCCATCACGTCAGTCAATAGAAGAGAGACGGTGGCCGAGCGGCGTTGCTTCAAGAATATCGTCATCGATACCGAAAAATATAAGGCGTACCTGGACCAGAGTGAACTGGGTCTCACCCATTCCGAATTCAAACTGCTTCACTTGTTTGTCAACCGGCCTGGAAAGGTTTATAGCCGCAATCAAATCATCGAAAAACTCAACGGCATGGATTATATCGTCACCGAAAGATCCATCGATGTACAGATCGTAGGTCTTCGTAAAAAGCTGGGCCACTGTAAAGACTACCTTGAAACCGTGCGTGGTGTCGGCTACCGTTTGCGAGACTAAGATTTCGTCAAGCCGGACCCCACTGAGTCCATCGCAATGGTCGGTGGAATTTCAAGCCAAAATTCTTACGATTCTCCATTAACTTGGGAGCGTATTCTCACTCCAATGAAAACACATCACTCTGCACAGCTTGTTGCCTTCCTGGGCTTCTTTATTATTTCACTGAGTGCCTGGTCGCAATCCCCGTTCGACAGGGCCTATCAGGCACCAGAGTTTGCCGAAACCTGGGATGATGCCGGACTCCATCCCGATCATATTGTTCTCAACGTCACCGAAGACTGCGCCACCTCGATGAGCGTCACCTGGAGGACCAACACCAAGATCACCGAAGCCTTTGCCGAGATCGCTCCTGCCACCGGCGCACCCAAGTTTTGGAGGTACGCAAAGACCTATGACGCCAATACGGAGACCTTGGATGCATCAAAAGTGGAGGCGGCCGAGGTGATCAACAACTACCATTCTGTGACCTTTACTGACTTAGAGCCTGAAACGATGTATGCCTATCGCGTTGGGGATGGCAAACGCTGGAGCGAGTGGCTTCAATTCACTACCGCTTCCAATGAGGACAAGCCCTTCTCCTTCCTCTACGTGGGCGACGCACAAAACTATATTTTGGAACTGTGGTCCCGTTTGGTGCGCGAAGGCTATCGACAAGCTCCCGATGCGAGTATTTTCATTCATGCAGGGGATCTGGTGAATCATGCCCACCGGGAGCGCGAATGGCACGAATGGTTCACCGCAGGAGGCTTCATTCACGGAATGATTCCCTCCCTGCCTATACCGGGGAACCATGAGCATCGTCGACTCAAGGAAGGTGACGCCGAGCGTTCACTCTCAGTTCAATGGCGGCCCTCCTTCACCTTACCGCAAAATGGCCCAGAAGGTACACCCTCGGGTTTCCAGGAGACGATGTATTACGTCGACTACCAGGGCGTTCGCTTCATTGGACTCAATACTAATACTATGCGCGAGGAGCAGGCCATATGGCTGGAGAAAGTATTGGCGGACAACCCCAATAAGTGGACCGTCGCCACCTTTCACCACCCCCTCTTTTCGGCCTCGGCAGGCCGAGAAAACGAGTCACTGCGCAATCTTTGGAAGCCTATTTTCGACAAGTACGATGTAGACATTGCCTTGCAAGGACACGATCATGCCTACGCCCGAGGCCGTGCCGAACCTTACCTGACTGCCTCGGAGAGCAACGTCATGGACGGGCTCAACATGCGCGACTATACGGGGACTGTCTATGTCGTCTCGGTGAGCGGCGGCAAGATGTATGGCCTACGACCAAACGCTTGGGAGGGCTGGCCAGCAGAACGAGAGCGAGCCGCGGAAAACACCCAGTTGGTGCAAGTGATTACGGTAGACGGAAATACCTTGTCCTATGAAGCGTATACGGCAGTTGGTGAATTGTACGATGCCTTTGACATAGTGAAGTCCGACGATGGAAAGCCGAACAAATTCGTAGAAAGAAAAGGCCAAGCCATTCCAGCCCGACGTTACGACAATACCATTTCCTACTATGATGTATTGCCGGAAAACATTGAGAAGAACCTGACGAAAAAATATGAAGGCTTCTCCATCGATCGAGTGAATCGCGTGAAGAACGAAGAGCTCGATGGCTATTACGTGCAGCTCGAAAAAGAGCGAAAGGAGATCAGTCTTACCATATCCAGAGGGGGCGAGATTTTGACCGAGGTAGTAGAAGAAGATTAATTAGTAAAAGAAGATTGATAAAAAGGAGGATGAATCCAACCAAGAACAGAAGACAGTTTATCAAGCAATCAGTAGCTGTATCTGCCGGCTTTGTCGGCTTTTCACAGTACCTGATGCACTGCAGCTCACCGGAAAAGAAACCACTCAAGGCGGCCATCAGCTCCGACGCTAGAGATTGGCTTGAGCTGCCTGAAGGCTTTTCAGCAAAAATCATCTCCAAGTGGGGAGATACAATGTCCGATGGTTTCAAAGTACCCGGTGCCCATGATGGTATGGCTGCTTTCGATGTCGAAGGCAAGGTAGTGCTCGTTCGCAACCACGAGGTGAGCCCCGGCGCTGACAGACACAGTCCCTATGGTGGTGATGAAAGCCTCTTCAACAAAATGAAAAAAGAGGACTTCTTCGACTATGGATTTGGCAAACGCCCTTGCGTGGGCGGCACGACCAACATCGTCTTCAACGAAGAGACCCAAGAGATGGAAAAGGACTACCTCAGCCTGACCGGTACGATTCGCAATTGTGCCGGTGGTCCTACACCGTGGGGCAGCTGGTTGTCCTGCGAAGAGAATACAACCCCAGCCGGTGACGAAAACGAAACCAGCCATGGCTACAACTTCGAAGTACCCGCCAATGCTGACGGCATCGTGAAACCAGTACCGCTCAAGGCCATGGGACGATTCAATCATGAAGCAATTTGCGTCTCGGACAAGACCGGTATCGTTTATCAAACGGAAGACCAAGGGGACAGCCTGATTTACCGATTCATTCCCGACGTACCTGGCCAGTTGGCAGAGGGTGGCACCCTGCAGGCAC
>JBCCXG010000738.1:0-3395 GCA_039191945.1 Bacteroidota bacterium | reverse complement strand
GCAATAAGACACAAGTCATATGGTCCGTTTTGGTGATTCGTAGCATTCGCATCTTCAGCGTTTATAAAAGGGATCACCTTAGCGCCTTCTCATATCATAGTGGCATGCACCCCCTCACTACTTTCTCAGTCATTTTCACTACCGCTAGGGATTGAAAAATCTGACTTTCGTCACGAATTTTGCCATAACTACTTAAGACTAGAAGAATGGAGAAGATGATGAAGTACACCCTCGCCACGACACTCCTTTTGGGAGTTCTGTTTGCTGCCAATGCACAACCCTCCAATATCTTTCACCAAAGAGATTTTTGGAGAGGTAATCCTCCTCTTGAGGAAATCAAGGCGAAAATCGCGGAAGGGAACTCCCCCACAGCATTGACACCCTACAACTTTGACGCGATCAGCTATGCGATTTTAGAGAAAGCGCCGCTCGAGACCATCAAATTCCTTCTGACCCAGGGCAATGAAATCGATAAACTGACGCATGACGCGCGCACTTACCTGATGTGGGCAGCCTATAAAGGCGACTTAGAATTGATGAAATACCTGGTGGACCAGGGAGCCAACACTGACATTATCGACCAGCATGGCTATTCCCTGTTCATGTTTCCGGCAGCTACTGGATTGGAAGAGCCAGCCGTCTACGACTACATCATTGAGCTTGGTGCCGATGTAATGGCCGAAAAAGATCGTCAGGGCCGAAATGCTTTGCTTGCTTACGCCGGCAGCATGAAAACTGGGGCTATGATTGACTACTTCGTAACAAAAGGCCTTGATGTCCA
This sequence comes from Bacteroidota bacterium, assembly GCA_039191945.1. Lineage (GTDB taxonomy): Bacteria > Bacteroidota > Bacteroidia > Cytophagales > Cyclobacteriaceae > JAWPMT01. The sequence goes on along the minus strand of JBCCXG010000738.1, from coordinate 2,614 downwards.
CGGATTGGATGAAGATGGAAATGGCATCTTCAACCATGCAGCCAAAACCGGTAATCAATCACTATTGGAAACGCTGGTCGCTGACTACAAAGTGAATACCGCAAAAAACGCAGAGACCAACGAAAATGCAATACTCTTTGCGAGCCGCAGGTACAGCCGATCGGGTGACGAGACCAGTTTGTCTTTCTATCAGTACCTCGAGGGGTTAGGGCTCGACGCGACGATCGTCTCAAATGAGGGTGAAACCGTGCTTCACAACCTGGCCTATCGCTCGAAAAACATTGAGCTTTACGAGTATTTTGTAGGGAAAGGAATTGATGTGAATCAAACTAATGAGGAGGGAAACAATGCACTTATCAACGCCTCAGCGAGCAAAAGCCAGGAGATCGTGGCTTTTTTGGTGAAGAATACAGAGGATATCAATCATCAGAACAAAGAAGGTATTGCCGCTTTCACCCGAGCGTTGAAGTACAATGATTTAGAAGTCGCACAGTTCCTGGTTTCGAAAGGCGCAGATCCCAAAATCATCGACAAAAAGGGATATGACATGGGTTATCATGTGGTCGATGCTTTCAGCGATGATATGGAAGAATTCAAATCCAAGATGGATTATCTGGCCAGCACTGGATACGATCCAACGCTGCCTCAGGAGGATGGTTCAACCCTCTTGCACCTCGCCATCCAAAAGCACAGCATTCCTTTAGCCAAAAGCTTGGTGGGAATGGGGATAGACATCAACGCGAAGGACAACAGCGGACAAACTGCCTTACACCTGGCGGCCATGCAGGCGGGCGATGAGGAGATGTTGAAGTTTCTAATCGAATCTGGCGCGGACAAAACATTGACAACAGATTTCGATGAGTCGGCCTATGATTTGGCCTCAACGAATGAACTGCTCATTGAAAACAAATCAAATATTGACTTTCTAAGGTTAGAGCAGAATGATTAAAAGGATAAGTGTGTTGGGATTGCTCCTCGGCAGCCTTGTGTTGACGAGTGCGACAAGCAATCGATCGGAAGATGTGGTGGGTTATCGTTGTCTCATTCAACTGACCAACTACGGAGGAGAGGGTGCTTACGTGATTACATCACTGCTCAATCCGGAGGGGACCTACGAACAGACCCTATATGTGGGCGGCGATGATGCCGAGTGGTATCCTGATCTGCCGACCTGGTATGAGTACTACGATGCCTCGGGAGAGGACATTGACGGAATCACCGGTGCGAGTATTCAAAGTGGCAGTCGGAAGGTGACGTTACTTGAGGTTCCTGCTGATAAGCTGAACCAGGGCTACAAACTGCGGTTTGAGAGTTCGGTAGAGGATGGCATGTACCATGACCGAGACATTGAAGTAGACCTTTCGGACGACATGGTTGGAAAGACCATCGAAGGCAGTGGCTATATTCGCTACGTGCGCTTAATTACCAAATAAACAGGCCTATGGCGATCTCTCTTTGGAGACTGAGTCATCTAGGGTTGGCCGCGATATCAGGCATTTTTTTATTGATCGCATCTCTTACGGGTGCGATCTTGTCGTTTGAGCCGGTCTATGAAGGTGCTCAGGGATATTATGTCGACCGTGCGCAGCATCTGACCATCGCTGACCTCACGGAAAAGCTACGGGGTCACTTCCCGGAGATGATGAGTGCCGGTCGGGATCACAATGGCTACATCCATGTCACCGTCTTCGGTGATGAGGGTGAGGAGCAGTTTTACGTCGATCCCTTTTCTGGACAGCGCCTGGGAGCAATGATTGAGACACCGGCAGTATTCGAGTTTTCGAGGACTTTGCATCGCTCGCTGTTCTTCGGTAGCGCAGGGCGGTTCCTGGTGGGCTTGGCTTCGGTGATCCTGTTGTTTTTGTCCGTGACAGGTTCGGCGCTCGTCTTGAAGAAGCAAGGCGGCCTGTCCGGCTACTTTAAGAAGGTCATCAAAGAGGAGTTCTACAAGGACTATCATACCAAGTTGGGAAAGGTGGCCCTTCTTACGGTGCTGGTGATCAGCGCCACGGGCGCTTACCTCTTTTTGGAACGCTTTTCGGTCATTCCCAAGGAGGCGAGCGAACACATCATCGACTTTGATGCCCTGAAGGAAACACCAGGTATTTCATTCACCTCCTTTGAAACCTTCCAATCCTACCGGGTTGAGGACCTCAAGGCACTGATATTTCCCTTTTCAGAGTTTGTCGATGACTTTTATGAGCTAAAGCTTCAGGACCGTGATTTGCTGATCAATCAAGTGACAGGCGATGTGGTCAGTGAAATCATTCACCCGACGACCCAACAACTTTCGGACTTATCGTTCATGCTGCACACGGCAGAAGGCCAGCCCTATTGGGCCGTGCTTCTCTTTTTCACGTCCTTGAGCCTGCTGTTCTTCATCTTTTCCGGATTCAAGGTCTATCGGGAGCGAGTGTCCCAGAAAACCACTATCGTTAACCCTTTCGTAAAGGAGGAATGTGACGTGATCGTTGCTTATGGTTCGGAGACGGGGCGGACCGTCGCTTTTGCCGAGGCCTTGCACAAGGGTCTACTGTCGGCGAAGAGAAAATCCCACTTGCTTTCCATGAATGCGTTCGATGACATGCATCAATTGCAGCAACTGATTGTGGTC
>JBCCXG010000737.1:0-3398 GCA_039191945.1 Bacteroidota bacterium | reverse complement strand
GGCCGAGATCAATGACAAACTCCAGCAGTACCGAGAAGACAATGATGTCATGCTGATCGCGGACCTTCCCGACTTCCTAAGATTGATCATCGACGAGAGCGATACGCCCTACATCTACGAAAAGGTGGGTTCGTTTTTTGATCACTACCTGATCGATGAGTTTCAAGATACTTCATCATTCCAGTGGAACAACTTCAAGCCGCTAATGAAGGATGCAGCGGATGCAGGTCAACGCAACCTGGTGGTTGGAGATGCGAAGCAGTCTATCTACCGATGGCGTGGTGGCGACTGGCGTCTTTTAGAAAGTGGCATATCTGAGGTAGTCGGACACGACCGCACGGAGCAGATGCAACTTGATACCAATTGGCGCAGTAGTGAGGTGATCGTGAGGTTCAATAACTGGTTCTTTAGCAATATGCGGGAGGCCGTCAGCCGCTACTTTACAGAAGGCCAAAAGGCCAGTCCGGACGGTATCGATGCTGTCATGTCATTGTATGAGTCGGTGGCACAAAAGCCTGCCAGGGAAGACCAAGCCGGTTTAGTCTCATTTGAGTTCCTAGATACCGAGGAAGAGTACACGTCCGCTGCGTTGGCACGCACGATCGAGATTGTGGAGCAGCTGCAGGGAAAAGGTTATCAGTTGAGGGACATGGCGATCCTGACCCGCACGCAATATCAGGGCAAAGTCATTGCGGACGGCTTCATCGCCCATAAGAGATCCCAGGAGGCGAAGGAGGACTGTAAGTATGATGTGGTCAGTTCCGAAGCCCTCTATCTATACAGCAGTCACGTTGTGAAGATGTTGATCAGCCTGCTCACCTGGCTCAACCATGAAAAGAATAGCATTGCGCTGAGTGAGTGGCTTTATGAATATCGCCGATTTGTTAAGCGGGAGGCCGTGACGGATGGGGCTGTCTTCGCAGATATCGATCGCTGGCGACAATGGGTGCCCAGCTCATTCCTTCGGCAAAAAGACTATCTCAAGACCGTGCCTTTGTATGAACTTGTTGAATCATTGATCCGAACTTTTGAGCTCAACACCATCAAGAGTGAGCTGACCTACCTACAGGGATTTCAGGATGCAATTCTGGACTTCTCCAAAACCCAACGAGGGGATATTCCTGTCTTCCTGAGCTGGTGGGAAAACGTCAGGAAGCAGCGTGCCATTCAAATTGCGGATGAAAACGATGCGGTCAAAGTGATGACCATTCACAAGGCCAAGGGCCTGGAGTTCCCAGTGGTGATAGTTCCGTTTCTCAATTGGAAGCTGGACCATGAAGTGGGACTGCAGGATGAGATCCTCTGGCTGGAAGCTGGAGACCATGCCCCGCTTAAACGCTTGCCGGTAGTACCACTAAAGTATTCGAGCAAACTTCGAGACACGTATTGGTCAGAGGCCTATTTACAGGAGCATCTCAGCGCTTTCATTGACAGTATCAATCTATTGTACGTTGCTTTCACTCGCCCGACCACCGCACTCTATGTCATGGGTGAGGTGCCCAAGGGGAAGATGAATCATATCGGAGAATTCTGCCAGGAGCGATTAATGGAAGCTGAGGATTGGCAGCCAGATGGGCGACCCTTTGTAAGAGGTGCGCTCCCTCCCGGGAAGCCAAAAGATGCAGTGGTCTCGGAGTACGGCCTTGATCACTACATGTCCGAGAACTGGAGGGGCAAGGTCAGTTTACAGATGAAAGGGGCGGTGGCGTTGAGTGAGCTCTCTTTTGACGCCCAGCAGTATGGCACTGCACTGCATGCGAAATTAGCTCGGGTGCAGGACCTGTCCTCACTGGAGGATGTGCAGGATGACGAGGTCAGGGCCATCGTCCAGCATCCCGAGGTCCGATTCTATTTTGATCAGCCCACGACCGTCCTTTGCGAATACCCCATTTTGATGCCTGGCGGAAGCTATTATCGGATCGATCGCATCATACAAAAAGAGGGGGTTTGGTACGTTATTGATTACAAAACCGGCCAACCAAAGACGGAAGATGAGACGCAGGTCAAGCGCTACCAGCAAATTCTTTTACAGATGGGATATGAAAATCCGCAAGGTCGTATTATTTATACCGATCCGATCACTGTCAAATCCATATGATCTATGGCCATACATCGCCAATTGATGCTTATTTTTCTTGTTGTCCTCGCTACCAGCCAGTCGGTCCGTGCCCAGGTCAACGAGCAAACGGTCGATGCCTTTGTAAAGCGCTTTGCGCGAGACCACGAGGTCAGTGCCGCATCAGTCAGAGAGCAGCTCAGTCAGGCGACGTATCGTCCAGGAGTCATTGAAACGATGGACCGCCCGGCGGAGGGTATGCCTTGGTATCGCTATCGTAAGATTTTCATGACTGATGATCGCATTGCCGCGGGGGTAAGGTTTTGGGAAGCGCATCGCAAGACGATCGAGCAGGTCAGTACGGATACCGGTGTAGCGCCGGAGGTGATCCTGGGGATCTTAGGGGTAGAGTCCTTCTTCGGCGAACGCAAGGGAAAGCACAAGATTCTGGATGTCCTCTATACTTTGGCTTTTGCCTATCCGAGGAGGACCATTTTTTTTCAGCGAGAGCTGGAGGAGTTTCTGGTGCTGACGAAGGAGGAGCAGTTAGACTTGGCAGTGGTGAAGGGGAGTTACGCGGGGGCGATGGGTTATGCTCAGTTCATGCCGAGTAGCTATCGCGCTTACGCCAAGAGCTTCGAAGAGGGGGGTACCAGGGATCTGATCAACTCTCCAGAGGATGCGATCGCTAGCGTGGCCAACTACCTGGCCGTGCATCGCTGGAAAGAAGGGGCCCAAGTGGCGTCAGCGGCTATCAAAGCGCCCGAGGCCGGAGACAGGGAGAGCTCTTCCGCCAAGCCGAAGCACCCGTTATCTTATTATGAAAACCTGGGTTTTGTAGCCGCCGAGCCTTTACCAAAAGAGACGCTAGTTTCATTTTTGCAGTACGAGCTGGAGGATGGCGATTATGAATATTGGTATGGACTGCATAATTTTTACGTCATTACGAGATACAACAGAAGCCGGATGTACGCCATGGTGGTCTTCCAATTAGGAGAGGCGATCAAGCTACAAATGGCTCAGTGAACCCTTATGCTACGTATTCGCAGACTCAATATGGATACCAGCTGGCAACTGGTATGGAACGATACCTCCATCATTCTTGACCCTTGGCTGGTGGGTTCGGAGGTGGACGGTTTTTCTTGGTTCAACGAGCAATGGCATACCACGCCACCGGTACCCATTGATGATTTGGGCAGTTATGATGCGTTAGTCGTATCTCAGTCCTATTCTGACCACTGCGACGAGGAGACATTGGATTTGCTTCCGGCATCACCCATCTATGGAAGCCCGAAAGCGGTCAAGCGGCTCAGTGAATCGATGGGTAAGCGATTGACCACTT
>JBCCXG010000736.1:0-3399 GCA_039191945.1 Bacteroidota bacterium | reverse complement strand
CGGATCGTATTCTCGTCGTGGAAAAAGGAGAGATTGTCGAGGAGGGCACCCATCAGCAGCTGATCCACCGAGGAGGCCTATATCACGAGCTGACGGAGATCCAATCCTTTGATTAACTAATTTCGACAACTGATCTACTCAATATTCCGAAATTATTCATCTTATTTGGGATGACGAGACAATGCCCATGGAAGAACTTATGATCATCGAGCAGGAACTCAATGCGGCGCGTCAGGTGCTGGACCAGTTCACGTCAGAACCTGCCAACCTGCGGCGAATTGCCAAAGCCGCCAGTCTAATGGCTGAGGCAATGAAGGCAGGTGGCAAGGTGATCAGTTGCGGCAATGGAGGATCGCATTGTGACGCCATGCACTTTGCGGAGGAGCTGACCGGGCGTTTTCGCAACGACCGCAAGGCCCTGCCAGCTATTGCAATTTCAGACGGCACCCATATCTCTTGTACGGCCAACGACTACGGGTTTGACGAGATCTTTGCGCGTTTTATCCAGGGACTGGGCAGGCCCCATGATGTCCTACTAGGAATTAGTACGAGCGGCAATTCTGGAAATGTTATCAGGGCATTCGAGGAGGCCAAAGCGTTGGGTATGTCAACCATTGCCTTGACCGGGCGTGACGGAGGGCAACTGGCGAAGATCGCCGATATCGAGATTCGCGTGCCTCACAACGGCTTTTCAGATCGCATTCAGGAGGTCCATATTAAGATCATTCATATTCTTATATTGCTTATCGAGAAACAACTGATCTAATGCTTGCGAAAACCTACGGTAGTGCGGTATATGGAGTAGATGCGTTCATCATTACCGTGGAGGTCAATGTGGGGCAGGGCACGAAATTCTACATGGTGGGTCTGCCAGATTCCGCCGTCAAGGAAAGCCAACAGCGGGTAGAAGCGGCCATCAAGTACCATGATTACAAAATGCCGCGGCAGAAAGTCGTCGTCAATCTGGCCCCCGCGGATGTTAAAAAGGAAGGCTCTGCCTATGACCTTCCCATCGCGCTGGGCATTTTGAAAGCTTCTGGTCAGTTGCATGCCGATCATTTGGAAGAGTATGTCATCATGGGAGAGCTGTCTCTGGACGGCATTCTCAGACCCATCAAGGGGGCCTTACCTATCGCCATAGAGGCCAGAAAGCAAGGGTACAAGGGGTTCATCCTTCCGGAACAAAATGCATCCGAAGCAGCCATCGTGGACAATCTTGAGGTGATCGGCGTAAAAAACATTCGAGAGGCGATTGATCACCTATCCGGGGCTCATCCCATTGAGCCCATGGCCTACGACACACGGGACGTCTTCTTTTATGATCAAAACTCCTACGCCGCGGATTTTGCAGATGTACAGGGGCAGGAAAACATCAAAAGGGCCATGGAGATTGCCGCGGCCGGCGGACACAACGTGATCATGATCGGTCCTCCTGGTGCAGGCAAGACAATGCTGGCCAAGCGCCTCTCATCCGTACTGCCGCCACTTACGCTGCATGAAGCGCTTGAGACCACCAAGATTCATTCCGTGGCTGGATCATTGGGCGATCACGCCAAACTCATTTCGGTGAGGCCTTTTCGATCACCCCACCATACGATCAGCGACGTCGCTTTGGTGGGCGGAGGTGGCCTGCCGCAGCCGGGCGAGATCAGCCTCGCACATAATGGAGTCTTGTTTCTGGACGAACTTCCTGAGTTTAAACGAACCGTATTGGAGGTAATGCGACAACCGCTGGAGGAACGCCAAGTGACGATCAGTCGGGCCAAAGTGTCCATCGACTACCCGGCAAACTTCATGCTCATCGCCAGCATGAATCCTTGCCCTTGCGGATATTATAATCATCCCGAAAAAGAATGTGTTTGCCCTCCTGGAGCTGTGCAACGCTACCTCAATAAGATTAGTGGCCCCCTATTGGATCGCATTGATTTGCACGTGGAGGTGACTCCGGTTTCTTTTGACGAGATGACGGCCAACCGCAAGTCAGAATCCAGTGCTGACATCAGGGAGCGTGTCATTGGAGCTCGGGACATTCAAAAGGCAAGGTTTGAGAGCCAACCCGATGTGTACAACAATGCGATGATGTCCTCCCAGATGGTCAAGGAGGTTTGCCAAATCAATGAAGCAGGGAAGATATTGCTGCGAACCGCGATGGAGAAACTTGGGCTCTCAGCACGGGCTTATGATCGGATCCTTCGAGTGTCTCGCACGATTGCGGACCTGGCGGGCACGGAAGAGATAAAGATCGAACACCTGGCGGAGGCCATTCAATACCGAAGTCTGGACCGAGAAAACTGGGCGGGATGATGTTAAGATCAAAGCAAACCTTTCCATGAACCTTTGGCTAAAAGTGTTGCTGACTTTTCTTTCGACACTACTGGCAGTGGTGCTGGTGCTGGTTGGAGAGATCCCTCGAGACCCGTTTGTTGGTAGCGACTACTACCTGCGGATGCATGGGCGTCTCGACTCCCTCGAACAAAATTGGCACCTGAAAGCTACCTCGGATTCCCTGAGAGTTGGATGGTCTCGGACAGCTTTGATTCCCGATCGGCCCGTGCCCATGGCAGGGTATGGGGCAAGAGACCCCAAGGAGTTTGATGGCATCACGGATACTGTTTATGTCCGCACCATTGTTTTGGACGATGGAGAGGATCGAGTAGCATGGCTGTCTGCAGACCTCCTAGTCATCCATCCAGAGGTGGCGCAGGCATTCTTCGAGAAGGCGAGTGATTTGGGTTGGGAGCGCGGTCAGCTATATCTATCGGCAACGCATACCCACGCCAGCATCGGCGCCTGGGCCCCAGGTCTGGTAGGAAAGCTATTTGCAGGTCCCTATGATCCGTCTATCGTGGAATTTGTCGCGAATCGAATGTTGCAATCTCTGACCTTGGCCGAGAGCCAGTTGCAGAGCGGATCGTTTGCTTATGGCGAGCTGAAAGTACCGGAGTTAATCAAAAACCGCTTGGTCAAAGAAAGAGGCACGACTGACCCTTGGCTCAAGGTAATCGGTTTGACATCCGGGGAGGATCAAGCCTACGCATCGGTCTATGCTGCCCATGCCACGAGCCTCAGCCACCACCATCGTGCCCTCTCAGGAGGCTTTCCCGGGAGCTACAACCGTCACGTGGTGAGTTCGACTGAGGCGACATTTTCACTCTACGCAGCAGGTGCGGTGGGGAGTATGGGACCTCGTGTGGCTCCAGCCGCCACGGAGCTGTTGGAAACAGACCACTTCGCCATGCAATTGTCAGAAAACGTCGCCCTGTTGGAGTTACTCGATCCGCCCTATCAGGAGCAGGTGACCCTTGCTGCTTTTCGACTGCCATTGGACCTACCGGACCCGATGATGAAGATCAACCGATCGCATGGTCTTAGGACCTGGCTATTCGAACGATTGACCGG
>JBCCXG010000735.1:0-3400 GCA_039191945.1 Bacteroidota bacterium | reverse complement strand
GAGGCATTTCCCGCTATCCCAGACGAAGGCATTTCGGTGACATTCGACCGGAAGCGCGCCTTGAGTAGGGAGGACATGAGCTTCATCAGTTGGGATCACCCGATGGTAACCGGGGCACTGGACATGGTGTTGAGCGCTGGTACGGGAGCGGCGAGCTTTGGCCTGTTGCGTGGAACGGGTGGAACAGCTATCCTTCTGGAAGTGATGTTTGTGCTCGAGACGTCAGGAAGTTCAGGGGTCTACGTGGACCGATTTCTGCCCATGACGCCGATCCGGGTACTCGTCAACCACGCGGGAGATGAGGTGACCACAGAGTACCCGGTGGCCTTGCTCGAAAAGCAGCTGATCCCCGGACCGATAGGCGATGTCATCAACAACGAGACGCTGATGGACACCATACTGCCCAACATGATCGACACGGCTACTGAGATCGCGCAAGGATTGCAGCGAGATGCGATCGCAGCAGGCCTTACCAGCATGAATCAGACGCTAGATCATGAGATCGGCCGCTTGGCCTGGTTGCACAAGCGCAACTCCTCGATCAGGCCGGACGAAATACGTACGGCCATCGAAGAGAAAAATGTGTTGACGAAACTGATTGGCGATGCCCGCCTGCGCATGGACTCGCTGCAGCTCATCAAGGAGGGTTGAGACGGCGGCTGTTCCCGGTACACCCTCTTTTTCGAGCCTTGGGCTAAGGAATTCCCAGTTTGAAATACTGCGGTAGGCAGTGGTGCTTACCTTACTTTCCTGACTTCGTTATTTGGCACAGGGACTGTTTACAATGGAAGGTCACTCACGGAAAAGGCGGTGACGGGCGCGGGTCGGAGTCGAGGCTGTGCTATGTTCGTGCTACTTAGCATCCAGATGATTATGGAGAAGCTCTTTGTTTATGGAACTCTGGGATTAGGTCAACCTAACGAACATGTGTTGTCCAAAATTGGAGGTGATTGGGATGAGGGGTATGTGCTGGGCCATCTCTTTGAGCATGGCTGGGGCGCCGCCATGGGTTATCCTGGAATTAGGCTATCACCCGGAGGTGAGAGAATTCATGGATATCTCTTTTCTTCGGATGGTTTGAAAAACGCCTGGAAGGACCTCGACGAGTTTGAGGGAGAAGAATATGTGCGGGTAAAAACTACCGTCACTTTGAAACAAAGCGCTAAGGAACTCGAGGCATTTATTTACGTCTTGAAATGAACGAATGCTCTCTGAATTAGTATACAGGACCCACGGATTACTTGCCACCTAGCTCTTTCCGCTTTGCGCCTCGGACTGTGTCCGACAGAGGTACTCAGTCAACTCGCAGGGTAAAGAAAAGCCATGACCAGGCATGGGTTGGTTAAGAGTTTTATATTTTGAGGATAAATGATCCGGGCGCCAGGTCCCTTCACGGCCGATCCGATCCATCTACCGTCGTTCTTACATCCATGACGAAAAAACGAAGAATACTCATCCTCAGAATCATCCTGTTCGCAGGAACTGGCGTCTCCTTGTTCTTCGTTCCATGGCTCTTAGTGAAGGCGTGGATCCTTCCGCTTCCTGATACGCTTCAAAAACAGTTGGATGAGGCAATAGGCCATGGATTTGAAGGAATGATCGTTTATGTAGACCGGGCCGGTGATCCTCCACAGTTTTGGGCTTCCGGTTGGCACAATAGAGAATCCAAGACTCCTGCCAGGCCCGACGCCCTTTTCAAAATTGCCAGCATTAGCAAGCTTTATGATGCTGTGGCGGTCACTAAACTGGTAAGTGATGGCCGTTTGTCGCTAGATAAGACGGTGGCCGATTATTTGCCGGATCTGACAGGGGCCATCGAAAACGCCGAGAAAATCACCTTGAGGTTGATGATACAGCACCGAAGCGGCATCCCCAATTTTACCGACGCGCCGAATTTTTGGGCGGCACCCACGGGAACCTACGAAGAAAGTTTAGCATTGATTTCAGGCCTGCCAGCCCACTTCGAACCCGGTGAGGACTATGAGTATTGCAATACGAATTATCTGTTAATCAATAAGATAATGGACGAGGAATTGGGTTATGGTAATTTCAAATTCATTCAAGAAGAGATTCTAATCCCGTTGCAACTCGACCATACCTTTCCATCTCTGAATGAGGTGAATATTGACGATGTGATGAGTGGCTATCATGTTGGCTATGCTTATGACTTGAAGGAAAACGATTATGGCATGCACGCCACGGCTGAGGATGTGGGGACATTTCTGAGGGCGTTGAATGATGGCTCCTTGTTTGACGAAGGAGAGCAGGAGATCTACTCTTCCGTATATGAGTACGAGCATGCGGGTTGGGTCCCGGGATACCAGAGTTTTGCCGCGTACCATAAAGGGATAGACGCGGTTGTCGTCCAGTTCTACAGCACCACGGACCCAAAACTTTACAATTGGAACTTGTCCGAAATCATCAATAGTAGAATTATCAAAATACTGAAAAAGCACGGGAGCTCATGATATGCTGTGTTTTAGCTATTGTGATTCTCACAAGCGGATAGTTGGCATCGTACTACCGTCGGTTTAGGCGGTGGGCGCCACTAGTCCGAAGGCTACGTTTTCACCCCATTTTAACCCCCTATTTACTGTGTTCGATAAACTCAAAAAGCTTTTTTCCGACCCTGAAGGCCATGTTGATGATGGCGTATACACCGAGTATGACGCTTCGGTAGTCCACAAGTACAAGGAAGAATTTCCCGACTTAGCGATTGACGAGGTCGTTGTTCCGGATGTTCCAAGTCTTACCAATATCAGAGTCAAAAGATGGTACAAAAATGATGCTGACGCCGTAAGGAAAGGCGAGCGCCTATGTGAGTTGGATGCCGGTAAGATGACCCTAGAGCTTGAGACCTATGTCGATGGTTACCTCTACTTTCGGGTGAGACCCGGCCGGACGGTGAGCGTTGGACAGGTGCTTTGCGTGATTCTGAGCAAACAGCCAGAATAGATGGGACTGATTATCACAAATCACAGGAAGTTACGCGCTTAAGTACCCCTAGAACACAAAGGTACCTGCAATGCTATGGATATGACTATTTTGAAGTACCCGGGCGAGTACAAGGCCTGCCAATGCGCGGTCGCTTAATTGTGTGCATTGAAGTTTAAAAAGCATTGTTAAACATGGATAAAACGGTTTTTGCAATAATCGGATTTTTGTGCATTGCCCCGCAACAAACACGCTCTCAGGATTCACCGTGGAGGGTAGAATCAGAAATCTTAAGAAACACTGATGCGTACTCTTACTACAAAGGCAAGATCGACGGCAAATATGAGATTTCAATGGCCCTCACGTTCACAAACGATTTTTGCGCGGACCGATCTCGATCCACACCTCGTCTCGTTTACGGTTGGTATAGCTACGATAAGGTGGAGAAAAAAATCCCATTAGTCGG
>JBCCXG010000734.1:0-3408 GCA_039191945.1 Bacteroidota bacterium | reverse complement strand
GCCCCACCAAACGAACGATAGTCTCCACATTAGGCACAGGGATTAATCTCCCAAGCCTGCTGTCTATCGAATCCAAATAATAGCGATCCCCATACTTCTATTGGCTAAGTCAAAGGGGCCTTGAAAGTCTCTTAAGCCCATACCCAAAACCAACTGAGGTCGGATCGAAAAATGGTGGACCATCGGTATTTCAAGACCTATGGTCAATTGGTTTTTGATACTTTCAGATTCCCGAAAGACATTTTCCCCATTGGTTATTGATGAATGAATACTTGTCAAATAAGTATTCCAAAGCAGGTTGAGTTGTGGACTTCTTGGCCGATTGAATAGTTTGTACCCAAGGCCAGTCATCAATCCCATTTCATTCACTTTGAAGGAAGTGGTCTCTTGTACCACATCAAAAGTTGGGTGAAGCAAGAAGCTATTCTCTTGAATTTCTCCTATTTCATAATGTAGGAAGTGATGGTTTTCATGGGATATCGTCTGATCAACCCTCTGGAATGAAGCACCTAGCCACCATTCCACCCTTCTGGTCATGCGGTATCGAAGACCAAGATCTACGGTCCAAGAGGTAATCCTGGGCTGCCAGGTATCAGCTTCAGGGAAGGTCACCAGTACCATGTCACCTCTTTCGGCTTTGGGTGTCTGGTAGTTCGACAGTATACCGACCTGTAGAAAAGGCCGCCAGCGTTTTACCTTTTTGTGTTTGACGACATGTGTCCCCTCATTTGGGAAAGCGTCAGGCCATGAAAGTTCAAAATTCCATTCTTTGGAAAGCGCCAACGTTTCACGTTTCTTGGTGAGTTTAGGATAAGAATCATCAAGCTTTTCAAATGTGACTGTTTTCGCCACTTTATCGCCTATTTCACCGCTCTCTTCTGTTTCGGGCTCAATTTCTTCGGCAAGGCCTTTCCTATTTTGTGCTGCCTCATATGATTTGATGCCTTTTTCCATGTCACTTTCTCCCGGATCTCCTGATAAAGCCAGGTGACTCACTCGTTGAGATGCAACAGGTTGCTGGTCGGATCCATGGACCAAAGCATATGAATCACCTCCTGGCAATGACCTCTTGGGGTTGCCGTCCCTTGGAAGCAAAACAATGCTACCAAAAAGCATCAGGATGATGGCCTTGTTGATCACTTTGTATGAAGTGGAGCTATTGATATTTTGAAGGGAACTCAACAGGTTCTTCCATGCACCTTCGTCTACTTCACCTTGATACGTATCAAACTGGTCTTTAAAAAAATCATCAAATTCCGTACGCTTATCCATAAGCAATCCTGTTTTGATCTCCTGTAAAAAGTATTTTCTCCTGGAGTACTTTCTTCGCCTTGGTCAGATAGACGCGTGAAGAGGCTTCGGTAATCCCTAGCTTCTGACTGATCTCTTTGTGAGTGTATCCTTCAATGCAGAAGAGATTGAATACCATGCGATGGGAATCTTTCAATTCCTGAATTAAGGTAAGTAACCTCTCGTGCTCCAGTTCAGAAAGTATGGTGACATCTACTTCATAGTTTTGTGCATTCACCATGACATGTTCCATCGGTTCATGTTCCTTTTGCATTTGCTGTTTGTAGTAATTCAATGCGACGCGTATGGTCAAGGACCGGATCCATCCGGGTAAGGCCTTTTCGTTTTCAAGTTGATGGAGTTGAGTGTAGACTTTCAGGAAAGCCTCCTGCAGCATGTCTTGTGCCAAGTCGCTATTGCCTGCATACCGCAGGCAAATGCCCATCACCAGCCCCTTGTATCGATCGAATAGTTTTTGCTGAGCCTTTCGATCGCCTTTTAAGCACTTTGAAATGAGCGTTTTAGCTGTCACTTATTGGACCTATGAGTTGGAGGTAAAAAAAGAAGGGGAGGTTAACCAGGACCTCCCCGAGTGTTATACCAGTCCCCTGAATAACTGGCTTCATTCTATGGCAAACCTGACGAGGGCCGTACCCGTATTCCCGTTAGGAAATTGGACGGTATAGATCAGGTCATCGAGCCCTTCAAAATCCGAAGCTGCGGTATATATAATCTGACTGTCGTCTGTTACCTCTGCCCGTCCGCGGGTTGGGGAAATCACAATCTCCAGTGAAGCTGCACCCGGTGCATCATTGGCCAACACATCTGAGACAATGGTCTCTCCTTTTTTCAAGATCCCACCTCGATCGTATACTGCGCCTTGTTCGCTGATAGGATAATTTGACCTGGTCACACTCTCCATACTAAAAGTCTTGGTGACCCTACCCGAAGACGTCTCCATGGCTATGGTGAACTCGTCTCGACTACCCGCTCGAGCATTGGTACTGTAGAGCCCAAGGGACCTTCCTTTCATCGTGAATTCACCATTGCTCGGCGGACTGACGATCTGTAAGTTGATTGGCTCTTCGGTGGCAACGCCTTCCAAAACATCCACCACCTGCGGCTGCTGAGCAACCACTTGGATCGTCCTGCTTTCAACCTCCGCCACGGGTAGTACATCTTCATCAAAGTTTTGGCAGCTTGCAACGCAAAGCACAAGTGCAACCACGCTAGTGTTTTTTACTATTTTTCTCATCTTATTCATTTTTTTATTTCTCTATCGTATTGTAAATCCGATCAGCGCTGCTCGATAAGAAGACAATTCCCATGTGTCAGATGTTAATCATGCCTTTTGAAAAATGAATCTGTTTCGGTCGATCTGCAGCAAGATTTGGATCAAACAATGGAGTGAATGACACAAGCCTGTGCCTCAAAGTAGGTACCCTAAATGCCTCAATAGATAGACGGACGACGAGTCGAGCACCGCGGGTCTCAAGGGTGTTCTACCAACCTTTGAGGAAGGGGGCAAGGTGAGTAGGGCACAGAGAGGCATACCGGCCAGAGGAAGATTGAGGTCCCGTAAAGCGAACATCACGATCCTGACTCTAATACCCTCAATCTTCTGTGACTATCGAATAATTAATCAATTGACTCAAGCAACCCTTGGGCAAATCAAGCGGTCGTTAGGTAAACCTCTTTTAGAAGTTGAAAAAGACGACACTTTACTACTTAGCATTCCTATGGTTTTCTTCGATCGCTTACGCGCAAAAAGTGAAAACCTACACGACCAAAGTAATTAACGGTCCTATAGCCATAGACGGAGACATCGACGAGGCCGCTTGGTCGGAGGTGGATTGGGCTGGTAGGTTCGTACAAACTGAACCTGGAAACGGCGCCGAACCTACCTTTGACACGCAATTCAAACTAATGTATGACCATGAACATCTATACGTGGCCATCATGGCGTTTGATGATCATCCAAACCGAATCGTGGTGTCTGACGAACCCAGGGATTTCTTCGCAGGTGATTATGTGGAGATCAACATAGACAGTGATTTCGATAGAAAGGACGCATTTTCCTTTACCGTCACGGCGGGAGGGATTAGAGGGGATGAGCAT
>JBCCXG010000733.1:0-3414 GCA_039191945.1 Bacteroidota bacterium | reverse complement strand
CGAAGTTGAGTCGATCATCGAAGTCCCAACTGGCCCCGACGATCCTCGATACTTCCCGTCGATTCGTGACGGGCTTGGGACGTACATCCGATCCATTTTCAATGTTCGCGGCCAGCAAAAAGCCCGCAGCAGGACCGGCTTCAATCTTGAGTTGCTTCCAGGGATTCACGCTGAGCAGCAGGGGGATCTCGAGGTAAGACAAGCTTTCCTCTTGCATCGTCCCGCGCAGCACCCCTTTCCTGATGAACGTGGGCTCGACGTGTATGCCAAAGAATTCGCTCAACCCGATATGGGTCGTCAGACCGACGTGATAGCCATGGCGAGGGGTCAGCGGCTCCAGCGGTCGCAAAGTGTTCACCTGGGCCACCCGGTGGATAGATACGCGGTTGTAGCCTCCCTTCAACCCGACTTTAATGTCCTGAGCATGGACCTGAGCCATCAATAAAAAAGCCGCAAGTAGAAGAAGGTGTCTGCGCATAGAGGTTGGTTCATCCGAGTCACAGGTCACGACGTTGTGCCCCATCAGGGATGAAGAGAAAACGACGATTTACACGGGATTATTGTGATCAAAACGTCAAGCGTAGGCTTTGGGCTCGAGATATTTCAACCAGTCGGTTTGGAGCCTACCAGCCGTGCTTTTTAGGAACATGATATAAGACGGCTTTACCGGCTTTTTGGCCAGGGTCATGCCGGCCTGCTCCAGTGTATAGTCGCCCTTTTTCGCGTTGCAGTGCTTACAGGCAGTGACGAGATTGGTCCAGGTCGATTTGCCACCTTTCGATTTCGGGATTACATGATCCAAGGTCAGATCTTTGGTCGCACCGCAGTACTGGCACTGGTAGCCATCCCGTTTGAAGATATTGTAACGGGTCAAGACTACGCCCCGGTACGGCACGTGCTTGTATTGCAGGATTCGGATCACCGAAGGATACGGATAGCTCCTACGTACAGTCCTCAGCATCTTACCCTCTATCTGGTCCAGTAGCTCAGCCTTGTCCAGAAAAACCAACAAAAAAGCCCTTTCCATGGAGCAAAGGGTGAGTGGGGTGAAGTCCTGATTCAGTACCAGTACGCTATTCATCAGAGTTGCATTTCTTTTACGGCCCGACTTTCTTCTTTCTTTTTGATAGATTCTCTCTTGTCATAAAGTTTCTTGCCCTTCGCGAGGGCGATTTCCATTTTCGCTAAACCGCGTGAGTTGATGTAAAGTTTCGTCGGGATGATGGTCAAGCCCTTCTCTGCAGACTTGGCCTCTAACTTGCCCAACTCGGCCTGTTTTAGCAAAAGCTTACGTTCCCGCAGGGGATCGTGATTGTTGTAGGTGCTTTCTTGATACGGCGATATGGTCATGCCCTTCACGTACAGTTCGTGTTTGTGAAAGTGACAGTGCGCCTCCGGCAAGCTCACCCGCCCTTCGCGGATGGACTTGATCTCGCTGCCACGCAGCACGATACCCGCCTCATAAGTGTCTATGAACTGGTATTCGTGGGAAGCCTTTCTGTTTCTGATGGATATGTTCTTCGCGAACCTGCCCTCTTTCTTCGCCATACTTTCTCTAAAATAACATGAAAACTCTACATCTCACACCCCCCATGCCTCGGTTACGGAGTGATCACGACCCTTTTCTAACGGATCGCTCACATTTTGGATACTTTGGGGCGCCCCATCGCGCTCACCTCGTGAAACAGGACCTATCCTCAGTAGGATCTTATAGCGTGGTAGCCATACTTCCGTGACATTTCCTGCTGGAGGGACTGGTTTCACGAGGCTAGGCCTTGCGACTCAGCCCTGCGCAAAGCGGGGCAGTCGCTTTCCCTGTACCGTACGACAGTGGTGCTTCAGCGGTAGTCGGACTTTTCGCTCTTTCGTTACCCACGTGACCCTGCGAGCGTGACGCTCGCCCATGCCCTTTGGTTATTACTCTGCATCGGGATATTGGTACTATCCACCCTTGGGTAATATCATTTTTCCTATCATTGCTGCAACCAACTACTGACCATGGCAGGATCATCCAAACGAGCTATCTACGGCGCCATCATCGCCAACAGTGCCATCGCCATCTGCAAATTCGTCGCGAGCGCCTTTACCGGATCATCCGCCATGATGTCCGAGGGCATCCACTCGCTGGTGGATACGGGCAATGGCGTCCTACTGCTGGTAGGCATCCGCCGGAGCAAAAAGCCAGCGACCAACAAGCATCCCTTCGGATACGGCAACGAAATCTACTTCTGGAGCTTTATCGTGGCCATGCTCATCTTCGCGCTGGGCGGCGGCATTGCACTTTATGAAGGGATCGTACACATCCTCCATCCGAAGGAGTTAGGCGATCTGACCTGGAACTATGTGGTGCTTGTCCTGGCCATGATTTTCGAAGGCGCGGCCCTGCGCGTGGCCCTCAAGGAATTTAACCGAACGAGGGGAGATCAAGGATTCATCGAAGCCATCGTCAGCAGTAAGGATTCCTCGACCATCGCTGTGGTGATTGAAGATACCGCAGCTTTGTTGGGTTTGATGATCGCCTTCATCTGTCTGCTGTTGGCGCAAGTCACCGGCATCTTGTATTTCGACGGCATTGGTTCCGTCCTGATTGGCGTCTTGTTGGTCAGTGTCTCGTTTTTCTTCGCCGTAGAGTGTAAGAGTTTACTGATTGGTGAAGGCCTGCGACCCAAAAACGTCGCGAAAATCGAGCACATCTTGAGCAACCACACCAACGTACTCAATTTCAAAAGACCGCTCAGTCTGTACTTCGGACCCAACGAGGTGCTCGTCAACCTCGACATCAACTTCAAAGACGACCTGGTGTCTGATGATTTGGAGAAGACCGTCGATGAGATTGAAAAATCCATCAAAGAAGCGTTGCCACAAGTCAATCGGATTTTCATTGAAGCAGAGCGGATGGCCCGAAAGCGCAAAACTGCTTAGCCCGGGAGGCCATGATTGCACTTCCCATGGCACTGTTCCTTGGTACGAGCCTGGCACTACTTGGGATCGTCATTTACCCACCCCTTCGCAGCTACTGGGCGATACGGAACTCCGGGCTGAGGTTCCCTTTTCGTGAACTGTTCTTCATGCAAATCCGCAAGACTTGTAGGAGGGACATTGTCAACAATTGGATCCAATTGCACCAGGGCGATCTTCCGGTGGCGATGGCTGCATTGGAAGTGCACCTACTGGCAAAGGGTAACGTGTCTACTACCACACGGGCGTTACTGCTGGCGAAGGAAAAAGGCATTCCTTATACTTTTCAGCAGCTGGCGGCGATGGACCTGCGCGGCGATGATGTGGTGAAGCACGTGCGGCTGATGAGTTAGAACTAGGAGGCTAAATCTTGCACTGCGGCACTTATCGAAGTCGTTGAGCCCGGTAACGTCTCTCAATTGTTAGAGACGGGTAAATGATCTATTAGTTGGAACT
>JBCCXG010000732.1:0-3415 GCA_039191945.1 Bacteroidota bacterium | reverse complement strand
GGATAACTTTAATAAAGTCAACACCGACAGAGGCGAGTTATCGGTCCGCCAGGGTAAGACCCATGCTTCGATTCAATCCTCTGTCGGTTACTTAAACAAGCATCATCTAGAAATTCGGATAAGATCCATTAGTAAGGGCTTGATCGTGTTTAAGCTCGTTGACCATGTGTAATTATACCTAAGCTAAAGTTATGAAATACCGAATGTTTATCGGCGTAGACGTATCAAAAGAGACCTTAGATTTTGTTGTATTTGATGGTCTAGTGAAACTCTTACATATGCAAGTAAGCAACGATAAAGCAGGGATCTCCCGCTTTTACAAGCGACTGATCAAAGACATTGAAGTCCATAAGGAAGAATGTTTGTTTTGTTTGGAGCATACAGGTATTTATTGTAACCCGTTCTTGACGTTTGCCTCAGCCAAAGACCTGCCAGTTTGGTTGGAAGATGCGAAGAAGATCAAAGTATATCATGGTCTAGAACGAGAGAAAAATGATGCATTGGATGCTTTGAGGATAGCCGAGTATGGGAGTGCAAAGTTTCAAAAAGTGCAGCTCTGGTCGCCTCCAAGGGAAGAAATTCAACAATTGAAGGCTATGATCAAGCTAAGAGAAAGGTTAGTCTCCTCCAAGAAGAGCTTATTAGCACCTCTTGGAGAGGAGAAGCAATTTGGAAATAGAAAGTGGGCCAAAGAACATGACAAACTACTTCAGCCTGTGATCACGGAAATAGTAAGAAAGATCAAGGGACTTGAGCAGAAAATCAAACAACTCATCAATGAGGATTCTCATCTCAAAGAACTCTATGAACAGGTAAGTTCGGTTAAGGGCGTAGGGTTGATTGTGTCCATCAATATATTAGTGGTGACCAATGAATTTAAGCAGATCACTGACCCAAGGAAGATGGCTTGTAATTGTGGTGTGGCCCCTTTCAAGAAGGACTCCGGAAAGTCGGTCAAGGGTAAGTCCAAAGTCTCCCATCGCGCCAACAAGTCCATGAAAACTCTATTCAATTTAGCAGCAAGAGCAGCTGTAAGACACAAAGGAGAATTAAGGGATTACTACTTAAGAAAGGTAGCAGAAGGAAAAAACAAAATGTCGGTAATGAATGCCGTCCGAAACAAAATCATTCACCGAATCTTTGCCTGTGTAAGAGATGGACGGAAATATGAGGATTCTTATCTAATACCCTTGCTTAGTCCCTAGAAATCGAAGTGGAGGCTAGGAGGGTGAGTAAACCAATTCGGCACCTCCTTTTTCCCGCTTCCGTTCTGACCGGCTAGGCGGACGGCCCGCAAGGGGGAGATTCTTTTTGGTGAAAAGTATCAAAATCGTGGTAAACAAGCGTTTTGGAGAATGATGCCTCTTAAGTTGACGGCCATGCGTTTTAAAGGGTGACCTAGGGGATTTGTGCAGACCCGTGCCTTTACTTTCCACAATCCGACCCCAACCCATGGGGATTTCCCTAACTTTTCACCATGGCAACACCCTTCCTACAACTACGAACTCAAAGGCATCGTCGCTACCTCCCATGCTTTCCTATTAGCTCCTTTCCAACCATGGTGTCGATGTTGTTGCTTGTCCATCTGCTCGCACATCCAACCCGTAGCCAGGAGGTACCTGCCTCCATTCCCAAGCCCAATCCCGCACAGCTCGCATGGCAACAGGCAGAGATGGGCGCCGTATTCCACTATGATCTACACGTTTTCGACGGTGAGCAATACGCCCAAAACGGCCCCAATGGTAACCGGACGAATCCCGTGCCTGACTACCAGATCTTTAGCCCAGATAGCCTGGATACGGATCAGTGGATCCTTGCCGCAAAGGCTGCAGGGTTCAAGTTCGCCCTATTGACCGCCACCCATGAGACCGGATTCGCCCTGTATCCATCAGACGTCAATCCCTACAGCGTAAAAGCACTCCAATGGAGAGACGGCAAGGGAGACATCGTACGAGACTTTGTGAACTCCTGTCGGAAATACGGGATCAAGCCCGGCATCTACCTGGGGATCCGTTGGAATTCGTTTTTTGGGGTGCACGACTTCAAGGTGAATGGAGAGGGAGAGTTTCGTGACAACCGACAGGCCTATTATAACCGGATGGTGGAGGGCATGGTCAAAGAGATCTGTACCAACTACGGAGAGCTCTTCGAAATCTGGTTTGATGGTGGGGCGAGCCACCCGGACCTAGGTGCCCCGGACGTCCTACCGATTGTGAAGCAATACCAACCCAACTGCCTGTTTTATCACAACAATCAATTGGCCGAGGCACGCTGGGGCGGATCGGAGTCTGGTACTGTGCCCTATCCGTGCTGGGCCACTTTCCCTACGCCGTATTCGCACGCTGGAGATACCGACACCAATCATATCGAACTGCTCAAACGCGGCGATCCAGAGGGGGCTTATTGGATGCCCGCGATGTCCGATGCCCCGCTTCGTGGATACAATGGTCGTCACGAGTGGTTTTGGGAGCCGGGCGACGAACCCCACATTTATCCACTGGACCACTTGATGACCATCTACAAGCGTTCGGTAGGCCACAACAGTACGGTGATCATGGGTTTGACGCCCAATCCCGACGGTCTATTGCCCGCACCCGATGTACAGCGATTGCGGGAGTGGGGAGAGGAGATTGAGCGGCAGTTTGGGACGGCTGCTGCTGCGATCAGTGGCGAGGCCAATGACTTGATACTCGAGTTGAAGGAGCCCGCGGTGATCGATCACCTCATCCTGCAGGAAGATATCGAGCAGGGTGAGCGGGTCCGAAGCTACGCGATCGAGGCGCGCGTGGGCGGTGAGTGGCAGCCAGTAGGAGAGGGTACCTGCATCGGCCACAAGAGAATCCAGGCCATCGATCCGGTAGAGACATCCGCACTTCGACTACGGATCACGGCCTCCATTGCTTCCCCGATCATCAAGAGCTTCAGCGCGCACCGCGTCAATTGACGCAGTTCGGGAAGGTGGGTTCTTTTTCCGATACAGATAGGTAGACGATCAGCCTGAAATCCCACCCGATGACCCGTTATAACGTAAGGTTAGCCGCGCATCGTCGGCGGAGAAAGGGGCGATCATTTGGAGGAAATGCAGGGTGTCAGGATAGGAATTCATTTCTGTCACTACAAAACGTCCGTCGCAACGCGGTGAATCGTTCGTCGGACCACTATAAAACGTTCGTCGCATAGTTACTCGTTGTCCGTTTGATGGGCATCATACGGAATTTAGATGGGCATCAAAAGGAAATATGAAGGGCATCAAAAAGGATTTAGATGGGCATCTAACGATTGAGCACGAAATTTGTGAAGGAAAGGGAGGTTATCAAAAACAAACACAAAGTCCATGTCTATACCCTACAAAGTGGTCTCAAAAATCGATCCAGGATCGAAAGACGGCCCCAAAAAGATGTATTACATGCAGGCG
>JBCCXG010000731.1:0-3432 GCA_039191945.1 Bacteroidota bacterium | reverse complement strand
GCTCATTTCAGATAGAGTTCTATCCACTCAATTTCCTCGTAGTTCGGCATCGGTGAGTCAGTCCTGACCTTTGGTCGCGGGGTCAGCTTTGAGTAAAATTCCATGAGTTTGAGCGTTTCCAATAAAGCCTGCTTGGGTGGGAGCGGCTCACCGCCAGACTTCTTGTCCTCGAAGGAATCATATATTTCCAACCGCGCCATAAAGTAAATGTATCGATTAGTGTTCATATCCGAGCGAGGACTTTGGTACATCGTCGAGAAGTGACAAAGAATGTTTAGCTTCCCGGTACACACGAAGTATGATGGACCTTTGGAAGCTATGCTGTTGGATCCTTCTTTTCCTAGTTCTGGCCTGTCGGCCAAATGAACAGCCTACAGCGACTCGCCCTAACATCATCATCATTTTAGCGGATGACATGGGGTATTCCGACCTCGGCTGCTACGGTAGCGAAATTCGGACCCCCCATTTGGACCGACTCGCGGCTGAGGGTGTGCGTTTCAGCCAGTTTTACAATGCCGCCCGTTGCTGTCCGTCCAGGGCCGCGCTGCTCTCTGGCCTATATCCGCACCAGGCTGGAATAGGCGGAATGACTGACACCGATCTCGATATTCCCCAATACCAAGGGTTTTTCAATGACTCGACGGTGACGATTGCTCAAGTCTTAGGAAATGCTGGATACACCAGCTATCTGGCTGGGAAATGGCATCTTGGTGAAGAGGCCGATCATCGCCCCTTGGATCATGGTTTTGACCACTGCTTCGCCTTTATCAATGGAGCTGCCAGCTATTATGATTTCAAACCTTATCGCAATGAATCGTGGCCGCCCGGAAATGAGTTGGCTGTGGTGCTTGACGACGAACCCCTTGATTTGTCGGATAGTACCTTCTACGCCACGGATTTGTACACTGATCATGCCATCCGGTTTATCAAGGATCATTCCGAAGATACACCCTTCTTCCTCTATCTAGGATACACCGCTCCTCACTGGCCCCTTCACGCCCTCCCCGAGGACATAATCAGGTACGAAGGTACTTATGATGCTGGGTGGCAAGCTGTTCGAGAAGCACGATACCGTCGACAGTTGGAGCTGGGTTTGATCCAACCTGGTACTCCTTTGTCTACAGCCATTGACCCTTCCCAAAAGTGGGGGCAAATGGATAGTGTGGCAAAGGCCCGAGAGACGCGGCTCATGGAAGTGTATGCTGCGATGGTAGATCGGATGGATCAAAACATTGGACGGCTGTTGAGCTCCCTGGAGCAGCAAGGACGGCTGGATCATACGGTAATCTTCTTTCTCTCTGACAATGGGGCTGCTCCGACGGGTAACATGGCTGGGGGGAAATACGCGCACAAAAGGTTCGACCGGGAAGCAGTGCCTGGAGGGCCTAAATCTTTCACGGGTCAGGGGAGGAAGTGGGCCAATGTGAGCAACACGCCTTTTCGGTTGCACAAGTCCAGGATCCATGAGGGCGGTATCGCAACACCTTTCATCGCCTGGAGCCCGAAAGGCTTCGACCATGGTGCCATCGTTCACCAATCCGCAAACATCGTTGATCTCATGCCCACGGTTTTGGAGCTTGCACAGGTTGAGTATCCTGCAGTGTGGGAGGGCCATCCTGTTAAGCCACAGATGGGCGTTTCATTGTTGCCAGCACTTCGTAAGAAAGGGCCCTTGGACCAACGGACGATGTATTTTGAGCACATGAGTCACGAAGGAATGATAGAGAATGGTTGGAAAGCTGTGCGGCTGCGGAAACAAGATTGGGAGTTGTATTACCTCAATGAAGATCGGAGCGAAATGAATGACCTCGCCCGCATTTACCCGGATCGACTCGAACTAATGGTCATGAAATACAATGCTTGGAAGCACCGCAATAAGATCCTGCCTCGAGAAGAAATTGAGGCCCGCATGAAGTACAAATTCTAGTCGTTAATGGGATTCCCCTGCAAGTTCAGGATGTCCGTTCAAGGAGTGCAGAACACTTTTGGTCAAGATGAATTACTCATGGGCTAGATGCTTCTTCCTTGTCATTGTTTGCTTGAGCCTCTTGGCCTGCGAGCAACCGAAGCCACTACCCAATATCTTGTTTATTGCCGTTGATGATCTGAAACCCCTGCTGGGTGCTTACGGGGATACCTCTGTTATCTCTCCGAATATCGACCGCATCGCCTCGGAAGGTGTTGTCTTCCTCAACAACCACTGTCAGCAGGCGCTTTGTGGGCCAACCCGTGCGAGCTTATTGACTGGTTTGTATCCCGACCAAATTCAAGTCTGGGGCTTCAAGCGCCAAATTCGGGAGGTCAGTTTTCCCGTCGTCACCATACCACAATATTTCAAGGAGCAGGGCTACCACACAGTGGGCATCTCCAAAATTTTTGACTACCGTAACGTGGACAGCGGCAAAGACAGTATTTCCTGGAGCGAACCACACTTCCCCAATAGCGCGGATCCGATTGAACCTTATTTCCCCGAGGCGACTGGTCCGGTGGTAGGTTATTTTTATCAATCACTGCTGGCCAAATCAAAGTGGGACTCTCTCCGCCAAAACGATCCAAAAACTACTTCTTCTCCTGATGGATACTTACACAAAATCATCAAGCCGGCTTGCGAAGCGCTAGACCTGCCGGATCATGCCTACAAGGATGGTATTTTTGCCTTGCGGGCCATTGAGGACCTGAAAAGGTTATCTCAAGGAAACCAGCCTTTCTTTTTGGCTGTGGGGTTTGAAAGACCTCATTTGCCCTACACCGCACCCAAGAGGTACTGGGACCTCTACAACAGGGATGAGATCCAATTGGCTGATTATCAGCAAAGAGCTATCGACGACTTAGATTTTGCATACACGAACTCGGGATCGATCAAATCTTACACGGACGAGGAGGGAAACTTCATTTACAGGAAACTTGGCGATGGAGCACTACTTACCGATCATGAACAGCGAAAGCTGATCCATGGCTACAAAGCGTCGGTTTCCTACATCGATGTACAGGTAGGTAAGATCATCCAACAGCTGGAGGAGCTACAGCTGAGAGACCATACGATTGTGGTTATTTGGGGTGATCATGGTTACCACATGTATGATCACTCGATTTGGGGCAAATCCACCAACTTCGAGCAAGCTACGAGGTCCCCATTGATCATTACCGGTGGAGGGATTTCACCTCGGAAGATACAGGTGGCGACGGAGTTCACTGACCTATTTCCGACGTTATGCGAATTGGCTGGGCTAGATGCGCCCGATCACCTGTCTGGTGAGAGCTTGGTGGACCTCATGCGTGGCAAACGCGACGTGGTGAAAGGTTATGCGATCAGTCAATTCCAAAGAGGCGATCTTATGGGCTATGCCATACGCGATGATCGGTTTCGGTACGTCGAATGGGTGCAAGAGGGCCGTCACGTCAATGCACTTTCCCAATTGGATCAGGTGGTTG
>JBCCXG010000730.1:0-3441 GCA_039191945.1 Bacteroidota bacterium | reverse complement strand
GGTCAATCTGGCAGATGATCCTTCTGAAACCATCAATCTTGCGCAAGCATATCCGGAGAAAGTGAGGGAATTAGAGCAGATATACCATGAGTGGCTTCAGCAGGATGAATAGCTGTTTCATTCCTCTCGTAAGATCGTCGCGGGATTGGTTTTCGCGGCCTTGATGCCTTGTCCTGCTGCAATGAGTAGCGCCAATAGCAACACAACTCCCAATGGAAACGTCAACATCCACCATGTCATCTCCGTGTGGTAGACGAAGTTTTGCAGCCACTGCCTCATAAGATAGTAGGCGGTCGGCGTAGCCACAAAGAAAGCGATAATCATCAACCGGATAAAGTCGGAAGAGAGTAGTCCCAAGATGTGAGAAAACGAGGCGCCGAAAGTCTTTCGAATGGCCATTTCCTTCATTCGTCGATTTACAACGAAGGAAATCAACCCGTACAATCCGAGGGATCCAATGAAGATAAGGACCACTGTAAAAACCTTTAACAAACTGGCGAATCTATGCTCCTCCGCATAGAAGGCATTGATATTCTCATCGAAGAAGCGATAGTTGATGGCATCGTCCGGGAAGACCGTCATCCAAGCCGCTTCGATGTGTTGCAGGGCTTCGCCAGTCGCGGCTGGCGTGAGACCTCCGACGGGGCTCGCCAGCTGGACACTAGCTACCCAATGTACCTCTGATGTATAGAGGAAAGAGATTTTGTCTATTTCATTCTTTAGGGACTTACTATGAAAGTCTCGTGTCACACCAATGATCTCCCTTAGTTTCCCGCCAGTATGCGCGTCCTGTCCGATGGCATCTACAGCTGAGGAGAAGCCCAATTTTTTCGCTAGCGTCTCACTGATCACAATGCCCCTGTCCTCATCGGAGGGTCGGAAATTACGGCCCGCGACCAATTCGATGCTGTACAGGGATAAGTAGGAGCTGTCGATTTGCTGCACTTCTGTCACCAGCGCCTCACCTTCTGATTCACGGCGACGGATATCCCAGAAGCTACTGGGGCGTTTCAAGCCGGAAGGTAGCGTCGAGCTAAAGCTAACCTGTCGGATCGTGGGGTGGGACAGAAGCTCCGCGGAGAACACGTCCAATGCGCCGCCATTATCCGGGAGATCCAGGTTGACAATGGCTTCTTTATCAAATCCTAAATCGATTTCCTCAAAGTAGGCAACCTGGCGAAGCACCGTAACTGTACCTAAAATGAAGGCGATCGTCAGGGAAAATTGCACAACGACTAGTACTCGTCTTATATGTAAGTTGCCCTTTTGGTCTGACATGCCTTTCAGTGCTTTCAAAGGTTGGAAGCCCGAGATGATTAGCGCAGGATAAAACCCCGCGAGCAAAGTGACCACAAGGAGGATTGCGACCAGGCTCACCCAATGCACGGGATCTTGTACCAGTAAGATTTCTGTTGGCGTACTTAGCAGCTGCTGGAATTGCCTGGACACCAGTTCTGCCACGATCATTGCCAAAAAACCCGATATGATCGCAAGTAGAAAGGACTCTATCATGAACTGACCAACCAGTTGAGAGCGACTACTTCCCAGGACTTTTCTGACACCAATTTCGCGACTACGAAGGGTGGCCCTGGCAGTGGATAGGTTGATGTAGTTGATGCAGGCGGTGAGAAGTAGGAAGATCCCTACCGAGCCAAGAATCCACATCTTCTGGATGGAAAACACCCGATGATTATAGTTGCCGAAGCGACCATCTACGTGGACCTCAGAAAGAGGCTGGGCCTTGTACTTTCTAAATGAATGCAGGTTTTCCGGCGTATGACTAGCGTGCACTTGATGAAGCTGGGCATTGAGTGCCTCGATGGATGTGACATCAGCGGTCCGGATATATAGCTGATTGTCACCTACGGACCCCCATTCGTTGCGCCTGTCCTTGGTATAATGGACTAGTGTGGCATAGGAAAGCATGACTTTGAATGGGAAATCAGTGTTGGAAGGCAAATCTTTGACAATACCCGTTATCTTATATTCCGAATCGTTGTTGACGGTAATCATTTGCCCCATTGGATCCTCGGTGCCAAAATACTTTGTGGCAGATGTTTCTGTAAGCACCACGGTAAAGGGTTCTTTGAGGGCTGTTTTCGGATTGCCAGCCAACCACCGAAAATCAGTTCCCCGATAATCGAACATCTCGAAAAATGAAGGCTCGATCATGGCTATCCCTGTCGATTCGCTGAACATCTTCCGTCGAGCGACATCCTCGGCGTGAATGACGACCTTTAGGTCTTCCCAATCCCAGTAGAGCATCGAGGTGGCTAGCTCTACGACAGGCATGTCTTGTTCAATGGCCGGAGCCAAAGGATAAACGGTGCCTGTTCGGTATTCCTCTTGACCTTCTACCTGACTTACTCGAACTACCCGATAGATGTGCTCTGCCTCGCTATGAAAGCGGTCGAAACTCTTTTCGAACCTCAAAATACTCACTATGATGAGACTCGCAGAGATACCTATAATAAGGCCGAGGGCATTGATGCTTGAGTTTGCACGGTGTGCTTTCAAGTTCCGAAGGCTGGTGCGGAAAATAGAGAAAAGAATCATGGAATTTGTTGGTGGAATAATGGGATGTCTCAAAAGAATGGCGGGTCGGAAGAAACGAACGATGTTCCAGAGCATCCGCCTTTTTGCTCTTCTTAGGCCAACCTCTTCGACGTCACGGTCAAACCATTCTAGCAGATCTCCTTCGATGCTCTCGAGCAGCGGTTCTGGGCAGAACCATCGAAGGAATCGTAGCAGCGATTGGGGTGGGTCTGTACGGTTGGACATGCAGTCTATTTGATTTTGAGCTCAGGGATCAACCGCCATAGGTCCATACGTACTTCTTGCATTTGCTTTAGCATGGCGAGACCTGCGTGGGAGATAGTGTAGACCCGCTTTCGCCGTCCTCCCCTCTTGTGGGTAGCGCCACTCATCGCTGAGGAGATGAGTCCTTTGTCCTCCAAGCGGTACAGGGTGACGTGGACTGCACTGAGGCTAATGTTTCGGCGGAGGCGTCGATTGCATTCGTCGGCTATGGCCGCTCCATAAGCATCTTCGCGCAGCATACAGACCAAGGTCAATACCACTTCCTCAAACTCTCCGATGTTTTCTTTAGCCATTTATATGCTTATATTTTGTAAAGGTAATACGATCCTTTTTACCATGAGGTTGAGTACTGCGGAAAAAAAATTGTGGATCTGTCTAAATCTCTGACTTCATACCTTAGCTCGGGAGCACCCGTTTTCTCAGCATGCCTCCCTTCACATCTTTTACGCCTTGGATGACGAAGAAAGCTGTCGGGTCACAGTCTTCCACAATCTTTTGTATCCGGAGGTATTCCAGTCGGGTGATCACAGCGTAGAGCACACCCTTCTTCTGGGGACTCACCCCCTTGTTGCCGTACCCGCCTTCGCTCGTAAGGATGGTGACGCCCGTACCCATTTCACG
>JBCCXG010000729.1:0-3457 GCA_039191945.1 Bacteroidota bacterium | reverse complement strand
TTATGGCAGGAACACTATCTGTACTCAGACGGGATCGGTCTCTATTTCCGAAAGAAGATGATCGAGATCTTGTTGGAGGATAAAGAATTCATGACAATAAAAACCCTATCAGGTGTCCAGGGCAAGCTGGCGTTTCTCCAAGAAAACTATCCTGAGGTGATATTGGAGACTCCCTGGAAATATATTGCCAACTTTATGGGCGTGACGCCAGCATGGTTGAGCCGGACATTGAAGAAGAAAGAGGTCAGAAAGAAGTCATAAGGAGCCTTAGCCAAAAGAGGGGAATCGGCGCTAACTGGTCAAATCCCCTTTGCCAGCACACATCGTTACTGTTTCAAGCGTATATTGGCATTATGGCATCTCAAGTCATGCAGGTAAAGAAAGGGGCCGTAATACAGCGAAGTGGTGAGCTGAACACAAGCGTCTATCTAGTAGAATCGGGCATGCTTCGGAGCTACTGCATCGACAAGAATGGTAAACAGAACATCTTCATGTTTGCTCCTGCAGGTTGGTTAATCGCCGATTCTCACGGGCCAGATGTCTCTTCCGTCTTATTTATCGATGCGCTAGAGGACTCGGTGGTACAAGTCCTTCCGAAGGATCTGGAAAGAGAGAAGGACAACGTTGGAGCCCTCACGAGGCGAATCGGTGCTTTACAGGACCGGGTGTTGATGTTGATGAGCAGTTCTGCTTTGGAGCGGTACGAACACTTTGAGCGGACCTACCCCGAGCTTTTGCATCGGATTCCTCAGCATATGATCGCCGGCTACTTGGGGATCACGCCAGAGCGACTCAGTAAAGTCAGAGGAGAGCGAGCGAGAAAAAGGTGAGCACCGGACTTTTCTTAATTTCGTTTAATGGATCGCGCCCTGAACGACGATACCTTTAGGGGATCTACGCTGCAGATCCCATGAAAAATCTTTCCTACGCGCTTTCCTTGACCTTTGTTGCTGCGGTCAGTTTCATTTTTATCTTCTTGGCTGTAGGGATGGTTCCCTATTGGCAAGGTATGAGTGGCGTCGCCATCCAAGCCTGGTGGAGCGGACCTTTCATGAATTTCTCCACCCTCATGGTGCCCATTCACTTCCTCTCGATCTTGGCATTGGGCTTTGGCTTTTTTCAACACCGAAAAGAAGCAAAACCGCAAAAACTCTGGTGGATCGTGGCGCTCGTCGGCTTGTTGGTGTGTCAATCGATCAATTTCACGCTGCACGGACCTCGTCTTAATCCCGCTTTGCAGTCGGGTAGTCTCGCGGACGCCGATGCGTTGGGCATCTTTGACGATTGGGATTTCTATCACATGATTCGGACCACATTTGTCGGTATCAGCTTGATCGCCCTGGTCGTCATAGGGTCGGTCCGGAGGTAAAGGTCAGCACCCCACTCTTTTGGTCTTTGATAAAGCGCTAGCGGGAAACTTTTCTGCTATGTTGGGTTCGTTCTTAATCTAGGTCAATGGATTGATGGAAATTGTTTGGCACTTTTCCTCTTTGGAACGCAACACCTTTTGAGCTTGCAATCAACTGGACCAATGAAGAAAATAGTCGCTTTTGGCGCTAGTAATAGTCGTCAATCCATCAACAAACGTTTCGCCGAATTCGTGGCGAATCAGCTGAGTGGTGTGGTCGTCGAGCTGCTGGATTTGAACGATTACGAGCTTCCCATTTATTCCGTGGATCTTCAGCGTGAAATCGGTATCCCTGACCCTGCAGTAGCGTTCCTCCAGCACATCAGGGATTCGGATGGGGTGATCGTTTCTCTCGCAGAATATAACGGGTTGCATACCTCTGCTTTCAAGAACCTGTGGGATTGGATGTCACGGATTGACAAAATGAACATCTGGTACAATAAGCCGATGTTCCTACTGTCCGCTAGTCCTAGCAAAAGACCGATGAACAATGTGCTTACGGTCTCCAAAGAGCTGTTTCCGCACTTCGGAGGTCATATCATTGCAGACTTTTACCTCCCCTCCTTTCACCACTTCTTCAAAGAAGGGACGATTATCGACAATCAGCACATGGAGGCGTTCGAGATCGCAAAGCAGAAGTTCCAAACACACATTGATAACCTTTAACAGACAGAAAACATAATCAACATGAAAGTAACTGCACGCTTACTCCTATTAACCATTAGTATCATTTACAAAGCCACGGGCCAAACTGCTGAAATCAGTGATGAACAAAAGCTCGCCAGGGTGACGGTCTTGGCTTTTGGTCCGGACAACGTCTTGTACATTGGCAACAGCGAAGAAGCTAAAATTCATGCCGTAGTAACCGAAGCGGAGCCGCTAGCCGATCCGATCCCCTACAACATGGAGGGGTTTGATGTGATGATCTCGGAGCAGCTTGGCATAGCGCCCAGAGAGGTGATCGTAAGCGATATGAAAATCCATCCGGTCAGCCAGGAGGCCTATGTCGCCATCAGACTAGGCTATGACCCAGCGGCCCCATCGGTGATTGCCATCGTACAGCCTGCAACTGGGGCCATTCGGTTTCTCACCGTGAATGCGTCGAATAGTACGAGCGTCACGCTCAACAATCCGGCCTCGGAAGACCTTCTTTTTTGGTCAGAAACGCCAGCTAGTACTTTGACCATTACGGACATTGACTACCATGATGGCCATGTATATGTAGCGGGACTTACCAATAGCGACTTTGCCTCCAATCTGAGGAAAATAGCCTACCCCTTTAACGATAAGCAGGAGGCGGTCAATAGCATAGAGATATACCACGCGGTGCACACTCAAAATGAAACGAGAGCGCCGATTCGGACCATGCTTTTTGAGGAGCTCAACGGTGTATCCACTTTGATTGCCAGCTACACCTGCACGCCCCTGGTGACCATCCCAGCGGCAGAGATCCAATCAGGTGCTTCTATCACGGGAAAGACCATCGCGGAACTAGGCTATGGAAACACGCCAATAGACATGCTGGTCGTCACGACCCAGGGTTTTGACGGATCTACCAGTCAGAGCCTGTTGGTCACTCATAAGAACAGAGGCGGATCGATGATCCCGTTGAGCTCAGTCGTAGAAGGTGCCAAGGGAACGGGTATGTTGGGCCAACGGGCCATGTTTGCCACCGGCCTGGAGGGCATCCAGCAGATACCTACTGCGAACGTCATGCACATCGACATGCAAAACCCTCAGATGTTGGGCATCATTCGTCGCAATATGGAGACCGGGGCCATTGATCTTGTATCTGAGTTGACCGGTACTTTCTTGAGGCTGAGCGACTTCATATCGGAGTATGATTTCCCTGATTATCGATATCCTGAGGAACAAGTACCTACCAGGCAGTACCATGACATGGTAAAGCAGATGGAGGGCTACCCTGAATTGACTTCGGAGCAAATGGGGAGAAATTAATTGAAGGCGGTAGCTCAATCACTGGTGCTGGTCCTAGTCTTCATGGGTTCGATTTTTGGGCAGCATCTGGAAGAAGAGCATAAGGAAATA
>JBCCXG010000728.1:0-3463 GCA_039191945.1 Bacteroidota bacterium | reverse complement strand
TCTGCTGCAGGATCTAGAGCAGTTTCCTTTTCTGCGACTGGACTACACTGCCAAAGCAGGGAAAGAACAAGGAGGTAAAAACAATTCTTCATGTTCGATTTTTTGATTGCTTCTTATTTCAAATCCATCATTTCTAGCCAATCCGACAGCAAAGGCACCCAGGGCGACTCCGGCCCCCGCTCATTGCCCATTCCATAGCCATGCCCGCCTTTGCTGAAGGCATGTAGACTAGCAGGCACTCCGGCTTCTACGCAGGCCATGTAGTACTTGATCGAGTTACTGACCGGCACACCCCCGTCGTCCGATGAGTGCACCAGGAATGTAGGTGGGGTCTGCTCATCGACCCATTGGTGATTGTTGAACAATGCGACGGTATCTTGCCGAGCGCCCTCTCCAATGAGCCGCTTTTTAGAGCCCCTGTGTCCAGTCCCATCCATGGCAATTACCGGGTAAACCAGCACCGAAAAATCGGGTCGTAGGTTGGTGGGATCACCCGTGTCTGCCGCATCGATTTCGTAGTGGGTGGAGACCGTCGATGCCAAGTGGCCTCCGGCCGAAAAACCCATGATCCCAACCCTCTCCGGATCCACATTCCATTCCTCTGCATTTTGCCGCACCAATCGCATGGCTTGCTGTGCATCAGCGAGCGGCACCATGGCCTTATGGGTCATGACCCGATCGTCAGGCACTCGATACTTCAAGACGAAAGCTGCGACACCAATGGAATTAAACCACTCCGCCACATCATAACCCTCATGACCAATGGCGTTGATCGTATAGCCTCCACCGGGGCAAATAACCACCGCAGCTGTAGGCTCAGTCTTATCGGTGTCAACGTACGCTCGCAGGGTAGGCTTGACGATCTGATGGACGATGATGGTCTCCGTGCGCTCCGGATTGATATACTCTTTGACCTCATCATTCTCGATACGAAAGGGAATCTCATCGGACCACAGGTCCATCTCATCCTGGGCAGAGGTAAGAAAGGCCATAGTCAACGCAATGAGGGTAAGGACGTTTCTCATGGTTATGGGTTTTAGCAATGCTACAAAAGAAAACCGATTTCAAACGGCTAACCATCCTTTTATGGACCAGCCTTCGAATAATATCCTGCAGAAGCGTCTGTCTAGTGTCAAGTCGGGCGCTGATCTTCATTTCACTATTTTGGACGAGCCTTAGCGCATCAGGACAAGTACTGCTCACAAAACACGCAAAGGATGACCGCTATCCTCGATGGTCGCCCGATGGTCAATACCTTTCGTTTGAATCCAATCGCGACGGTAATTGGAACATCTACATCATGAAGCAAGACGGGAAGGATTTGCTCCAGGTAACTAAGCATGCTGAGCAGGACCGATTTGCCACTTGGCATCCCTCAGGTCAAGAGATCTTATTTTGCTCTGATCGGACCGGAAAATTCGAACTCTATCGCTACAACATCGAAACCCGGCAGCTTGGTAGCGTCGCCCTGGACACCATCACCAGCGACGTAATTTTTCCAGACTACTCGCCAGATGGGCAGCAAATTGCCTTCACGGCACATGCCAATCTCTTCCTTACCACCGTGGATGGGACACCAACTTCCCAACTGACCGATGATAGCACACGCTCTCTGTATCCAGTATGGTCGCCGGATCAAGGCACGCTGGCCTTCTTTTCACGGCGAGACACAAAGGGGCAAACCGATGACATCTATCTCTATCAACTTCAAGAATCGAAGCTAACCCGGCTCACACAATGGCCGACGCATAACTTTGCTCCATCATGGTCTCCAAATGGGCGATCGCTCATCTGCTCCACTTCTCTGGAAGGAGGTCGACCTGAGCTTTATACGATCGATGTGCAATCCGGTGAACTTCGACGCGTCACCACCAACAGCTACGGTGACACAGAGCCCGATTGGCACCCTGATCAAAATTTAATCGCGTATGCCTGCCAACGTGCCGGCAATTATGATATTTGTCTCCTACCCTTGGAGCCATGACAAAAACCACATTGCAATCGCTACTCGCCCTCACTTCACTATTATTTCTTCTCTTTGCCTGCAGCAAGCCCGAATCAGCCGAAAAGCTGGGCAATGTCTCTGCCTTTGCGGAAATGGTCGCTGCTGATGTCAAGCGACTGGCGCTGAGCCCCCTCTTTTCTTCTGAAGAATTGGATCGGCTCTATCCGCAGATACAGGAAATCGCCGCCAAATACGATGTGGCCACCTTCCGGGAAAATGACCTGATCAAGACCGATCTCTTCCCCGAGGATGTGGCCGAGGGCAAAGAGGTAGTAGTCACCTTCAAACCACCCACACTCCAGGCCTACTTGCAGCTGAAGCGAGACAAAGAGGCACTGGTCAATGACGATGAATACAAAGGTGAAGCCAGACGCGAAATCGCCCGGCGTTTTGGGCGATTGTTGAGTTACTCCCCACAAAAGATCAACCAGCTGCTGGCATCGAATACGGACTTTCGAACCATGGTCGATTTCGGGGTAAAGGCAACAAACGTCTTCCTGTATTACCAGGACCTGGCTGCAGCCACGAAGTTCTACGGTCAAACGTTAGGTTTAAAGCAACTCGCTACGTACGACAACGCGACCACTTTCCAACTGTCCAAGGCTTCGTACCTCATATTGGTTGATGCCGCCAAAGGCATGCATACAGCCGAAGAGCCCAAGTCTGTGGCACTGGCATTATTGACCGACGAGCTACAGGCTTGGTATGATTACCTGCAGACCCAGGACGT
Organism: Bacteroidota bacterium; assembly: GCA_039191945.1. Lineage (GTDB taxonomy): Bacteria > Bacteroidota > Bacteroidia > Cytophagales > Cyclobacteriaceae > JAWPMT01. The sequence goes on along the minus strand of JBCCXG010000728.1, from coordinate 728 downwards.
TGAGATCAAGTACACTTTGAAGCTTAGAGAAGGCGGCCCTCATGACGGGTTCGTCGCACTGGATCCCGAAGGCTATCTATTGGAGTTTGAGCAGTTCAAGCAGCATAGTGAAAATGAAGACTTTGTCCCGTTGTTATCCCGGGCACCTAAACTCGCTGCTGCAGAAGACAGTGATGTACCCGAAGGCCTGGGATTCTATGGCTCTATCACATGGCTGTATTATAAAGAGCTCCTCCCCTTACAGAATTTCTATGAACAAGTCCTTGGTTTGAAGCTCGTCGCTGATCAGGGCTGGACTAAGATCTATCAGGGAAGTGACACAGGCTTCATCGGGCTGGTGGACGAACGTCGCGGGATGAACGACTTCACGGAGGACAAGGCCGTCAATGTGTCCTGGATCCTATCAGATGTGCAAGGGTGGTTTGATTACGCGCAATCGGCCCAACCCTTTCCCCTCCGATCTGAAGAACTGGGCATAGGGCCTGAAGGTAAGTACAAGGCCTTTGTCGGATTCGATCCGGGAATGTATTACATGGAATTTGATCAGTTTTATGAGCACCCGGACAATGAATTTATCATGGAGGCACTTAGTCAATAGGCAATCGCTCAGCTCTGCCGAGAGATGGTTTTGATTGGGGCGTTTTGCCCCTTAGTCCAAGCGATATTCAAGGATGTAGCCAAAGGCTACGTAAATATTCGTCGCTCGGCACAGCCAAGCGACTGGTTTG
>JBCCXG010000727.1:0-3467 GCA_039191945.1 Bacteroidota bacterium | reverse complement strand
GAGGATGAGGTCAATGGGCAACCGGTCGTTCGCTTTGGAGGTCACAACAATGACCGGGTGTTTAACCAGAACATGCCGGATTTCCCTTCCACGGAACTATCTGCCATTTTGGTTTACAGGACGCTAGATGCGAGCGACGCGCAAATCTCCTACGCGGCCGCAACGGGGTCCGACAATGAATTCCTCATTCTCAACAGTAGCAACATTACACCGTTGGTCGAGGGCAATAGTGCAGGTAATCAAGGCGTCGCTTTCAACGACAATCTGTGGCATATTCAAACCATCACCTGGACCAATGCTGGGGGTAACCTGACCATTTACAAAGACGGTACGCAAGCAGCTACCACCACCATTTCCAACGGGGCAACATTGGAGCCGGATGGTACCCTCGTATTGGGGGCGGAGCAGGACTCTGAGAATGGCGGATACGACGCGGCCGCAGACTATGACGGAGATATGTCAGAGTTCATCCTCTTTGACCGCGTGCTAAATGCCGCACAGCGCGTGGTGGTGGAAAACTATCTGGGAGCCAAGTATGACATTGGCATTGCCAACGACTTTTACGCCTTCAACAATGCCAAGGGCTACGATGTCATCGGCATCGGTCAAAGTGGAGGTGCACAACACCAGGAAGCATCGGATCGGGTGATCAGTATTTCGAGTGCTTCAGGAATCGATACCGATGGGGAGTTCATTTTTGTGGGCCACGATGACAGAGACATTTCCGCCTGGACAACGGATGAAGTCGACGGAGACAATATTTATCGACTGCAGCGAGAGTGGCAGTATGACGAGACCGGAGCGGTGGGTGTCTTTAGTATAAGTGTTGATGCAAGTACACTGCCTGCAGCTCCGAGCAGCGAATACAACCGCTACTACCTATTATCGGATGCGGACGGAAACTTCAGCGCTGGCGTCACAAGCCACCTGATGACAAACATAGGAGGAGACACTTATGAAGTCAGTGGAGTAGACCTGTCGGATGGTGACCACTTTACAATCGCTATTGTCCGGCCCGCGGTATCCTTTGAGTTGGCATCTTCTGCACTTTTTGAATCAGGAGGACCCGCATTGGTCAACGTCAATCTCAACTATGCCTTGGATGAAGTGGTCACCGTCAGCTATGCCATCAATGGCAGCTCTACTGCGATCTCGGGCGCTGACTACGTATTGGCTGATGGCACGATCACGTTTCCGGCGGGTGTTACCACCATCGCATTATCAGCCCCGTTGACAGACGATACGACTCCCGAAAGTGATGAGACGCTTATCCTTGACCTCAGCAGCCCTACAAATGCGCAATTGGGGACTATAACCCAACACACGGTCATCATCCACGACACCGATATCGCCAATAAAATTCAATTTCAGAGCACTGCATCAAATGGAGATGAAAGCGTCACTCCGATCAATTTGACCATCGAAGTGAATAGCGCTGATGTGAGCGATATGTCCGTCGATTGGACGATTACCGGCGGTACTGCAACTGGAGGAGGCATCGATTACCTCTCCACGTCTGGGACGGCCACGGTCTTAGGTAATGGTGCTGATACTCAGGCAACGATCGCCATCGACATCAATGAGGATGTGTTGGACGAAGTCGATGAAACGTTAGTGATTACCTTATCCAACCCCAGCTCGAACGTCAACCTTGGGACGAACACTGAGCATATCTACACCATCAATGACAACGATGCTGAACCCACCATTCAATTTCAATCGGCGACGAGTTCCGGCAACGAAGGATCTTCCCCGGCCAACGTCGAAGTGGCCTTGGACGCAATTTCGGGACGGGACATAACGATCAACTACACCGTCACGGGAGGTACCGCCACCAATGGCAATGTCGACTTTAATCTTGCTGATGGCACGTTGACCATCCCCGCCGGTGATGCCCAAGGTTTCATACAACCTACCATTGTGGACGACGACTTAGTGGAAGGTGCAGAGACGATAACTTTTTCCATTGCGGCGCCATCCGGGGCTACTTTGGGGAGCATCACGGCCAATACCTTGACCATTACCGACAATGACAATAATGGGATCATTGGACCAGGGGGCGTAGGTGATGAAACGACCAACATATTATGGCTGAGAGCGGATGACATTACCGGGGTGAGTGATGGCACCGACATTGACGGATGGGTCGACGCGAGCGGCAACGCCAACAACATGAATGACAATAACTCGAATGTCCCGGCATTTGAGGAGAATGAGATCAATGGTCTACCCGCGGTGCGCTTTGGTGATTCTAACAACGACCGCGTCTTTCTGCAAAACATGAATGATTTTCCGTCTAATGCGATCACCACGGTGACGGTCCTCCGTACTTCTGAAACTAACGGCACCACCTGGTCTTACGCTACGGGGGATCAAAACAACTCCTATTTTCAGGATCGGCAGCAATCCGGACGGTTTGCCATTGATGGTACGATCACCACACCCAATGTTGCATTCAATGATGGAAGCTGGCATGTAAACGTTCACACCTGGACCAGTGACGGCGGCGATTATGCGATGCGCAGAGATGGGTCAGAAATGGCTTCGGGCAACACGGAAAATGGAGGTGCGATCGAAGCGGGCGGGACGCTGGTACTCGGTGCAGAGCAGGATTCTCCCAATGGGGGCTATGACGCTAATCAAGACTTTGACGGCGAGCTGGCTGAGGCGATATTGTACAACTACGTATTGAATGCTGCCCAGTTAGCGATCGTCGAAAACTACCTTGCCGCCAAATACAACGGAGAGTTCACCATCTCCAACAGCTACTTTGCTTTTGGTAGCAACTTCGGCCACGACGTGGTGGGGATAGGTCAGGAAAGCGGTGACCAACACCTCGCGGCCCAATCCGATGGGAACTTCACCATCAGTACTGCCGCCGGTCTTGATGCGGATGGTGACTTCCTGATGATTGGACATAATAATGATGACCTGACCGCGTGGTCGACCACCGAAGCGCCTAATGGTGGCGCAAACATTCAACGCATTGCTCGGGAATGGATCATGGACGTATCAGGAGATATCTCCAGCTTCTCGGTGACGTTGGACGTCTCGGGCTTTCCAGCAACACCTGCAGGATACGACACCTACTACCTACTTGTCGATACGGATGGTGACTTCAGCACCTCGCCCCTCTACTACCCTATGGAGAGTCTTGGTGGATCCGAGTACGAGATAGGCAACGTGGCTGTCGTCGATGGAGGTTTCATGACGTTCGCTGTGGTCCGCTCGGAGATACAATTCAATGCCACTGCTTCCCAAGAATTTGAACCGGATGGTCCAGCGGTGATCCCGGTCGAACTCAACTTCGAGCTCAATGCCGATGCGACGGTGGACTACGCGATTACTGGATGCGCTACTGGTGGGGTTACGGATTACACTTTAGTAGGTTTGACGGCTACCATTACGTCTGGCAACACCTCAGATAACATCAATATTCCGCTGACCAACGATGTGGTGCTGGAGAG